>WJKT01000006.1 GCA_014728955.1 Candidatus Peregrinibacteria bacterium | reverse complement strand
CCCGTGATCTGGCGTCGGATCAGCCACGGAACACAAAGCGAAAAGGGCAGCCTGTTCGTCGAGCGGATCTTGACGGTACATGCGACCTGCAATCAGCAGAGGCGCAACACATTCTCGTACCTGGTCGATGCCTGCGTAGCCCGGCTCAACCATCAGCCCGCGCCCTCCCTGCTGCCGTCATCCGTTTAGGCCCGCTGAACGCGTACCTGGATTGAACTCAATTACTCGCATTTTTCCATTTATGCGTTTATCGATTAAATATTTTCCTCTCACCTAATTTCCTCGTTGCATATTTCTTCTATTTTCCTGGCACTCTCAATAAGCTGCTCCTCAATTTCTTTATTTAAGCCTAGATAAACTGCACCTTCCCATAATTTTTTCATTACGTTGGCCTTTTTCGCGATACGTATAAAATTCTCTCGACTCGCGGGAGGAATGCCTGCATCAAGCCCATGATGAATAAGACTTATCATTCTAATAGTATTTCCCTGCAACACTTCATTTTCTTTTGCTCTTTCTGCAATCTCCATAAAACTTTTGACATTATCTTCTTCCCAAAACACGGAATTATCATCGAAAACAAGCCATTTCCTGGAAGAATCGCTAAGGATAAAATCGTCAACTCTTGGCTTTTCAAACCGATTAATTACTTTTATCAACAAGAGACGACTTAGTTTCTGAATAACTTCTTCTCTAAATCTTATTGAGTCCTCATCTCTTACAGGTGGCTCTTTATGCCACGGCACCAACTCTAAAAATATTTTCTCTACTGAAAGACTATTCCAACTGCATAGAATATTCATTATCTTCTTTTCAATTTGTCTCGAATAAATAAACTTCTTATCCTTCTTATAAATGAACGAACGAAAGGAACGAAACAGTTTTATAAAAAATTCCTCATCGATTGCATTTGTCAAAATTCTACCGCCATCAGATATCAAGCATAATAAAAGACGTAATGCAGTATTGCCATTTTCTATTGCCTTTATCCTGACTTTTTCAACTGGTGTGCTCGAAGCCACATCAAACTCTCGATCTCGATAATAAATCAAGCTACTTAGCAATGATCTATAGAACCCTAGACGTTCGAGCTTCCACTTCCTTAAATGATTATCAATCCAACTGGCTATATCTTCAATGAAAAACTCCTTGTTGTTTCCCAAATTTAGCAAATTTTTTAATTCTTTTCTTGTAATTGGGTGCTCACCCCTGAATAGATAGAAATAGGTTGATTCACTATCGCCCATTCTCCAAAAATTTTTCCCAGTAATTAGTCTTTTTGCAGCCATAATTGCCACGGAAAGCTCAGATGCATTACCATCTTCTTCCGAGTTCTCCCAGTGCTTCTTGAAACTGTCTTCGATTTCGTTTTCATTTTTGCTATCTCTGTCAGAATTATTGGTCATCATATTTAGTGCTAGACTGCGAAATTTTTCTTTTAGATCTCTGTCGAGCGCAAAATGCATAAAAAAGTTTGGCCACAAAGTGATCAATACGTTTGCTAAATGAGTTTTTTCCCACTCCAGTTCATCAACATCAAATCGATCTAGCTGCTTATGGCAAAGCCACATATTCCGCACTAGCGACCCGATCTTTCTTGGATTATTTGGCAAATATTCTTCAATCTCTTTTAACGCCTCCGTATCTACATTTGGGCAATACTTGTCAATATCTGACTTAACCATTTCAAGTAAATCAACTGTTCGAGGTTCAGGAATCCATTTCTGGAAGTCAATAATTTTATCAATAAAGGCACCTCTTCCCGTGAGCCCTTTGTGATACAACTCAAGAGCTTGATTTATGACTTTTGGGTCGAAAGCAAACACAAATGAAAATCCCTGTATATCAAACAACTCCCTTGTAATAAGTAGAAGCTCTGCCACAATTCTAGGATTAGCTCTATCAAGATCATCGACCAAAATAATCATTCTGTTTTCTCCGAGAAAATCCTTAAACTGTATTAGATCTTTTTGGCTTGGCGTCAGGTGATTTCCAAAAATCGAAATTCCGGTGCCGATTAATTTAGTTAACTCTGGCGCACAAGGACTATAAGCTATCTTGTTCTTTTTTTCAGTGATGAACTTCTTTATACTTCGTTTTCTTTTTCCTGATAAATTGATTTTTTTGTTTAGAAAAGACTTTTCAACTGAATCTAAAAAATGCACCCATACCTGTTCTGCATTGTTAAGTCCCCAAGGCTTAAACCAAGCAACGAATTGATTGTCTTCCTCTGCAAAACTATCTACAAGATTCAAGATAGACGTTTTTCCACTACCCCACTTTCCGAATACTCCGATTCTTACGGACCATTCAGGTGGGGTTTCGATCGCTATTCTGTATATATCGGTTGCAAATCTCACCCTGTCTAGTCTATCTTGATCTTCTGACTTGATTGGCGCATCGAAACCATTTTTCATCTTTTCTCCGTTTGCTCGGTGTTATACAAAAAACAGCCTTATCACATGACACAATACTGGATCTTGGTAATGTATGATTCCAACATAAACCCCATTTTCAGTTCTAATATCTCACCTAAAATCCAATTTGTCAATCCATAAATTATTGTCTTTGAACTGCAGGTAATCTCAGGCTTTTATGGTGCAAACGAATTTCGTCCATCAAACAAGCCTCCTTCGTAAAAATCAATGCTCTACCTGTCCCTTACATCAACGCCGCCACCACCTGCCCGTCCCGCTCCAGCAGCAGCGGGCCGGTCTCCGGGCGGGTGAGCAGGCGGATATGGGCGAGATCGGTGGGGGTGGCCTGGTGGACGGCGAGCAGGGCGTCGAGGTGGGCGGCGCGGTGGTGGCTGTGGTCGGTGCTCAGGCGGTAGCTGGGCCAGTGG
>WJKT01000078.1 GCA_014728955.1 Candidatus Peregrinibacteria bacterium | reverse complement strand
GCCCCAACATCACCCGACTTCCCCGAAGGAGCGGAAACAATCATAACAAATACCGGACCAACTACGGACAATACGGCAAATTTTGATTTGGAATTACTTGCAGGTTCCGGCTTTATCGCTAGCGGAGATTACAGCGAAACAATAACCTTAACTATTACACCGCAATAACCGGTAATAGTTTTGACTTTGCGGGTTTTGTATTGTATAATACTTGCAGACATAAAACAAAAATACGACTAAAATTTTTATAACTGTTTCGAAGGTCGAGCGAAACACGCGGGGTATTTATTCAAAGGTAAAAGGGATTGATTGTAAATATTTATAATTAACAAAAACAAACATGAAAAAGCTTATGGCTTTAATCGCTCTAGTAGCGATGGTTGCAGTTTCAAGTGTTGCGTTCGCGCAAAGTGGTACTGTAAGTGTGTCAGGTACAGTTGGCTCTACCCTAACTGTAGATGATTGTACTGCAAGTTTCGGTACAATTGCTGTTGGTTCGGTAACCAATGCACAATGTACACATAGTTATAGTTCAAACTCTTCAAGTGGTTACACTCTAACTTTTGCTGCAACAAATGATACTCTTGATCACGACACTGAGTCACATACTATTGACGCTCTAACGGCAGCTGATTGTTCAACGCAAGCTGCAGAATGTTTCTCTTACGACTGGGGTACTTCTGATGGAGACGGTTCAGATAATATCACTGGTGAAACAGCAATTCCAACTGGTGCAGGTACAGCTGTTTATACAGGTGCTGGTGCCGGTGATGTAGCCGTTGGTGAAACATCAACTTTCGATTTTTACGCTTGGGCTGAAAGCAGTACCGATGCTGGTACGTATTCGCTTACAGGTGGATCGTTAACTGTTGCTGCTCAACCATAATCAATCTATCTTGATTTTCAAAAAGAGAGGAGGGCTTTCCTCCTCTTTTTTGATATTTATTTTATTAATACTTATGTTAGAATATTAACGTTGTATATTTTTTAATCATAACCTATATGAAAAAGTTTGTTTTCTTGTTGCTCTTGATTACACTTGTTGGGATACCGTTATTTGTTCAAGCAGGAGAAGTGCAAGCGGCAAGAGGCGGTCCGGCTAAAATTAATATAACCTTGGCACCGGGCTCTGTTTATAACGGCAGCGTTTTTGTTGAAAACGCATCAGAATCTCCAGTCCTTGGAGTGATCGAACAACGTGATTTTAATATAGTTTCTGCTGGTGTTTTTGAATATTCTGAAGAACCGCTTTTAAGAGGGCTGCTTCAATGGACTGAATTTGAAGATTACAAGGAGCCTGTTCTAAATCCGGGTGAAAAATATACATTAAATTACACTATTAAAATCCCTGAATCAGCAGATCCGGGAACTTATTCAACTGGATTTTTAATCACAACTCCACCAGCTGACGCTGAAAAAGTTAATGGATCATATGCGGTTGTAGGTGGTCGTGTACTTTCGCAACTATATATAACTGTAGAGGGAGATTATGTTGAAGACCTTGAATTAAAATCTTTCTCAATAAATAATAATAAGTTTTTAAACGGAAATATCGCTTTTGATGTTGCCGTGGAAAACAAAGGTGACGTTATGTTACAACCAAGCGGTGAAATCACTATATACAACTCAGAGGGCGAACAAGTCAAAGGAGCTTATGCTATAGTAAAAACATTTGAAGATGAAGAGGTTGTAACTGATAGAGAAAATGCAATACCCGTTAATCCAAATAGTGCAAGTATAACGCCTGGAGCGGTAAAAGTGTATCAAGTGGAATGGACTCATCGAAAAGCAGATTTAGGTGATTATACAGCCAAATTAGAAATGTCTTATGGGCAAGAAAAGCAAACGCTTGAAGCTGATACGACTTTTGAATTGGAAAAGAATTTTAGTATATCTACTCTCGAAGCAGAATCGAGCTACAATAGCTCTTTGCCGGTAACATTCAATGCTTCTTTAAAAAATATAGGAAATCTTCCGGTACAGGCTAAAGGTAATTTTTCTATTTCAAACATTTTTGGTTCACAAAAAATGGAAATAGAATTTACTGATGAAGAGTTAGCTCTTGAGGGAGGCGAAGAAAAAAGTATCAATAATCTTCTCTGGGCCGATGGCTTTGCCCTTGGTTATTACAACGCCACTCTATCAATAACTGCAAATGGAGACCTTTTAACTTCTTCGGTTGGCTTTTGGGTTATTTCATGGTGGCAAATAGTTATTTTAATCGCTTTAGTCGTTATTGTCATTTTTGGTATTTTCAAGGGTGTTAATAAATACTCGAAAATGAAAAAAAAATTAGAATCAATAGATAAGAATAAAGAGCAAAATAAAAATTAACATTTGAAAATAATGAAAAAAGAGGGTGTGAACAAAACACCCTCTTTTTGTTGCTAAAAGCATGATTTTAGTGTATAATTGTAATGTGAAAATAAAAACATAAAAACATTTAATTTTGTCGCAAAAGAAAAGAACATTTTTAATCTTATGGACTGTAATCTCACTACTTTTTGCTCCTTCCGGTCTTGCCCAATCAGGAGTCGTATCTGTTGAAGGTTTAATTGTACCATTAGATGCTACTTTATTTTCTGCTACAAGCGTTGGCAATGTAGGAGAATGCTCTTTATCGTGGACCTCTTCATTAACCCCCAATGTAGACACTCAACGTATAGAAATTTCTGGACCTCAGGGGCCTGGAATTGACTTTACAACAAAAGACTTAACTCCCTTCCCCGGGCCAGGAATACCGGATGATTATAGTAATTATGCGCCAAATACAAATGTTACGAACCTGGTCATTGGCTGGCCATATATCTTTAGACACGTTTCAGAGGCCGGCTCTTTGGAAAGTTCCGGTGTGTGGACAACCTGCACCCCTGCTTCAGCCCTACCGGCTCCGGTAATGAATGCCGAACCGGCAACCACACAAGGAACAAGCAACACCGTATATTGGACGAACGGTGGCGTTGACGACGCTACCATGGAATGTAACGTGCAAATAAGCACAACAGATCTTAACGTAGACCCTCTCAGCTATGATCAAGAAAGCGGATGGCAACCATGTCCTTCATCGGGAACAACATACGACCATACCTTTACCGGTCTTACATACAACACGACATACTTTTATCACGTACAATCACGGACTGTAGCCGACGGCTTAAGTCCGTTTTCTAACGTTGTCTATTCGACACAAATTGATTCGGGCGGCGGCACCACTCCCCCTCCGGGAGGAGGTGGCGGAGGAGCCGGCGGAAGACCACCGGAAGATGATCCGGACCCCGACCCCGTCTGCGGTAACGGAACACTGGAAACAGGTGAACAATGTGACGATGGCAATACCCTCTCGGGAGACGGCTGCTCGGCAACATGCGATATAGAACACGAAGCGCCGGAAGAACAAGTGTGCGGAAACGGAACAGTGGAAGAAGGAGAACAGTGTGACGACGGAAATACGGTAAGCGGCGATGGCTGTGACGCCGTATGTATGCTTGAAGATCTGCCCACGTGCGGAAACGGCACCCTCGAAGAACCGGAAGAGTGTGATGATGGAAATCTCGTAAACGGCGACGGCTGCTCTGATATCTGTGAGCTGGAAGTTATACCCGTCACTTTTGAAATAAAAGGAAAACCCGAATTCCGCGTGGAACGGGCAACGCATCCAAATTTAAGCTTAAACTCAGAGTTTCTCGTACATAAACCCTCAATTGCAAACACCGACAGCGTACAAATAAAGCTGGACGACTTTGGTGAAGCAACATACGAAGGCGAAATTGTAGTGGGAACCTATGACTTTGGGCTTAATGGCGAAGCCCACAATACAAAAGTAATTCGGGGCATCGACATTACATCGGAAACCCAAGTGGTAACCCTGGATTTTACGTATGCAGACACCGCTTCATTAATTGCCGGAGATACCGTTGATAACAATTATATTAACGGTGTGGACATGTCGAAACTCATCCAGCAATATCGCATGGAGGGCACCGAAGTACTCAGTGATTTAAACAAAGACGGCTACGTAAACGGTATTGATGCCTCTATCGTTATTACCAATTACAGAAAACAGGGAGAAAGCTTTTAAAATCTCCCTTTTTTTGATATAATATATAGATTAAAACCCAAACACATATAAAAATGAGCTCAAAACAATCCTTTACACAAAAGTGTGCCCTTTGGGTGGCAACCACAGCGATGGTATTTACCGCCGCTGCGCCTAGCGTACATGCCGCGCGTATGTACTTTCAGGATAACCCAAATTTACGCAAAGGATGTCCGGGTGAAATTAATGTTATGTTAGACACGGAAGGTCAACCAATTTCTGTAGCTGATGCGGTTATTAGCTACGACTCATCACGGTTGACTGTTAATGCTATTAATAATGCATCAGCATTTCAGGCAATTGCACGTGCCGTTATCGAAGCGACATCGCTCGATTTCAGAGCTATGAGTTTCGTCGGACCGTTTTTTAACGGGACCGGAGCATTTGCAACTCTTGATGTTGATGTTCCCCTAACCGCATCAAGCGCAACCTTAACGTTTGATAAAGACTACGGCATTACCTCGCTGGCAGCATATGAAGGTACCAATTACCTGAATAACGCCACCGACAAAACCTTCACCTTTAAAAACCGATATAATGCGGATATTGACGGTGGATTCTGTGATCCGGATACCACACCTCCCCAGGTACGTCTTATTCTGCCGGGGAATGGTTCGGGAGGAAACGATGTCGATACCAATATCGTCTTTTCTCTGCAAGATAACAGAGCGGGAGTGGATATTGACACCCTCTCATATAAAATAGGAGGGGTAAGCTATACCGAAAACTCATCACAAACTTCATATAATGAATCGGGTGGCATATATAGCGTAACAACCAATCCCGATAGTGACTTTTCGGAAGGACAAAAAGTAAATGTTGAAGTATATATTTGTGACCAAAACACCGACCCGTCAGCCAATTGCAGAACCTGGCGCGGTCATTTTTACACCTATACCCCACCGCCGCCGGATCCGGTTTGTGGTGACGGTATTCAAACATACAGTATAGGAGAACAGTGTGACGACGGAAATACCATCGATGGAGATGGTTGTAGTTCGTTATGTTTATTTGAGACCGAAGTGGAAGAGTGTCCACCGTGTCCGGAATGTCCGGAATGCGTATGTGAACCGGAAGAAGTGGAAATGCGTGAAGCCGCAGAAGAAGAGGATAGCGACCTCATTTCCGAAGAAATTAAAACCTCTATCCCCGGTTGTACCAGAAAAGAAGTGGTTCTTGAAGTCTTAAACAAATTTGATGTACAAGAACGCTACTCTGCATACGACGCGCAGTGTAAAGACGATATAGAACATTGTATGCTTCCGTTTTTAATACACTCATCATACGATAAAGCCGATCCGGCTCAAGATCGTTACTATCCCGACGTATATCTCAAAGGAGAACGAAAAGAACCGCTCCTGGAAGACGACGCCGGACCGGTTAGTAAAAAATATAAAGATGCAATCCATCTGGCGACCCGTCTGGGCATGATTCATGGATTTTACGAAGATACACTCAATTTAAGCCCGTTCCGTCCGGAATGGAACATGACACGCATACAAATAGTTAAAGTGTTAAACTGGGCCGTTCTGGGGCAGCAATGGGAATATGAAGAAGAGTATATTGCCAAGATCGGCGGAGAAGAGAATCTGCAGAATGTTAAGGCACTCGCATCCGACCTTACCGCATGGTGGTATCCTCGATATTACAACCGTGCGTGTGAAGCCGGTATTTTCGCCTGTGATCCCGGGCGATCATTTGGACCGGATGAACTTTGTGATCCGACATGGAAACGAAATATTATGGCTAAATACCAGGTCTTCTATAAACAACAGGGAGACGAAGGCTTTGATGATGCAGATAACGATACTATCGTAGATCGGGATGAGCAATACGTGTTCTACACCGATCCGCAGATAAAAGATACTGACGCCGATTCGCTCGACGATGGAGATGAAGTAACGCTATACAATACCAACCCACTTGTGGTTGACACCGATAAAGACGGTCTTGATGACGGCGAAGAAATAACGACACATAAAACAGACCCTATTAAACCGGATACCGACGGCGATGACGTGCCGGACGGCGTTGAAATTGAACTGGGAACCGACCCGCTTAATAAAATGAGCTTCCCTGCCGATGCAAACGGCAACGGCATTGATGATGAATGGGAAATCAAATACGGCATCAGCCCGCAAAACGGTTCGGATGATACCGATGGCGATGGTCTTTCAGACCTCCTCGAGTACAGAAAAGGAACCAACCCTCTTGACCCTGACACCGATGCGGACGGTATCAGTGACGCGGATGAGGTATTGGTATACGGCTCAAACCCATTGGTAATCACCCGGGAAAGTGATTTGGGAATGATTATTACCAATATTTCCGACGGCATGACTCTCACAGACGCACGACCGCTTATTCAGGGATATGCACCGCAAAAAGACATGAATGTCGAGGTCTATCTCCGTAATGAATTCGGTCACGAGGTATCTCTCGGGAAAACAACATCGGATGCCGGAAATGCATGGGTGTTAACGCCTGAATACGACCTCCTTGATGGTGAATTCTTCCTCCTTGCAAAAGGATTGGATCCGGCAAACAAACAGGTGCTTAGCTCACCGCTTATTAAAGTAACACTCGATTCTTCATTACAGGTAGACGAACCGCAGCCTGAACGACTCTCGGACAAAACAATCACCGAAGAGGTCCTCCTTGAAGGATTACGTGTAGATATTAGCGATAGCAAACCGATGCTTATAGGTAAAACCGGTTATAAAAACCGTGTCGTAGCAACCTGGCAAAGTGTTGTCGGAACATCGGCAATTGTAGCCGATCTTGCCGGCGGAGAATTCCGTATAGAGGCCCCAAAAGAATTACCGTTCGGTGAACACAGCGTGTCGGTATACGCAATTCGTGAAAGCGATCAAGCAATTAGTAAAGTAATTACCTTACATTTTACCGTTAAAGAACCGGTTACCTCGGTACTTCGAGGCGTAGCCTTCGGTAAAGAGATGGGCTTCCCTAACTATGTATGGTTTATTATCATCATCGGTGGCGGTGGACTCATCGGCTTTGGAATCTGGTACGATCGCAAAAAACACGGTAAGAAAAAATAAGAACGATGTGATACAATGAGGGCACTAACCTTATTGCTATGCTGGAAACCTTTATATATCTGGCCGTTGCACTTGTCGTTGTTATTTCGATACACGAAGCGGCGCATGCCTTTGTGGCGTACAAGCTTGGCGACGATACCGCAAAACATCAGGGGCGTTTAACTTTAAACCCGATGGCCCACCTGGATCCCATCGGAACGTTGATGATTTTTATTGCGCACTTTGGCTGGGGAAAGCCGGTTCCGGTAAACCCGTATAATTTTAAAGATCCCGTGAAAGATTCCGCCCTGGTTTCTCTGGCGGGCCCGGCAAGTAATTTTGCCACGGCGTTGTTATGCTCTATTCCCCTTAAGTACTTTGGAGGAGCTATGCCCCTTGCTGTGAGTAATATTCTGTGGACAATCACCGATTTAAGCATTCTGCTGGGAATCTTTAACCTACTGCCATTCCCTCCACTTGATGGATCAAAAATCTTTGCGGTATTTGTTCCCAAGAAGTATCATGCACGCTACTTTACCTTTATGCAGCAATCACAAATCTATTTTGTAGCCTTTTTACTTATCGATATTGTTCTTATTAGACGATATCTGGGATATTCACTCGTATGGTCCGTACTGATAAATGTCTTTGATTTTGTTAAAATCCTCATCTTTCTGGGGGGATAACATGAAAGGTTTAACCGGCTTTGTCTACCCGCTTTTTTCAATATATGGTGTTTTGAAAATTTCCTTCCCCGAAATATTGTAGGGATGAGCTTCGAGTGGTTGAACACTCCCGTAAAGAGTGGTAGGATAAAAACACTCTGATTTGTTCGTTAGAACAATATCATGCAAACCCATCTCATCACTAAGGGGATCTTATCATTTATATGAACCGTGGTTTATATATGCGGAACCCCACCTAACAACATTAGGTTTGTGCATGACTTCGATTCGACGGCAACTCGGAGTTTTTTATGTCTGCATTTTTTACTGCAAACACCTAGTTATTCGTAACAATAACACCGGCCGGCAATTCAAAGCGTTCATCCGGGATCTCAACATCCGTTTCAACATTAACGGCTATCGTTTTGTTGGTTATCCCGGCAAGGGTAATTTCTTTTTGTAAGACAATGCCGTTCCATATGCACGCGCTTCCTACATTCGGAATGTCGTACACATCGCATTCACGCCCCGCAACGGTTGATGTAATAATCGGTTCGGGCAACTCGGCGCTCTCTTTTAATCCCAGGCTCTTTTTAATCAAATATGCCTCTTGTTCTTCAGGGCTAAGCTCAAGCATATCCGTGTACTGTGTATTTGCCGCTTTCACTGCCGTCATTTTATCTAAATTGGCAATATATTTTGTTGATCCGAGATATAATTCAAAGGTGTTTTTCTCTTGTCCCGGTGTAGTGATAAAGGTTGAAACAGCTTTTTCGTCACCGCGAATAAAGAGCGATTGATCACCTTCGGTGTTTCCGCTGAGTTCATATTGAACAAGCGCTGTTTTAAAAGGATACACACTTAATTTATTGGGATACGAAGCATCATCGCAACCAACAAATAACAATGTGACGCCCGCAAGCGCGAGAAGTCCAATAAAAGAAATGATTTTTTTCATGTGAAAGTATTTAATAATACAACGATAAAGGTACCACAATTATGCCTTGTCGGCAACGAAGGCTACCGGTTGAGGTCCTTCTTTTTCTCTTTAATAAGCTTTTTCAATTTGGGCATTTGTTTGTTAGCCGCCTCTTCACCAAATTTCACCGCTTCTTTAATCCGTTCAAACTGTAACATGCCAATATCCATGGTATACGGCTCAATAACAATATCCGGATGACCGGTTAAAAACGATATTTTTTCGTTTAATTTTCGTGCCACTTCAATGGTTCTCATTAAAATATGAATCATAAGTGTAATATTGAGCTTTGCCTGTTCAAGCATGCCATGTTTTGTCTTTTTAAGCTGTTCCGGCTTGGTATAAAACTTGTCCCATACCATTGCCGAAATATATTGACGGGCTGTCATATTTTCGGTGTGCACACCAATAACAATATCCATGTCGTTCTCACGAAGATAATCAACCGGAGTCGGGTTTAAGAGGCCGCCATCAACCAGGTACTTTCCGTCAACAAAGACGGGGGGGAATATTCCCGGAATAGCTGATGCCGCTTCGATCGCTTCAAGCAATCTTCCTTCTGTCATACGCACTTCTTTTCCTTCTTCAAGGTCGAGTCCGAGCGCCATAAACGGAATTTTACAGTCGTCAAACGTCTTATCCCCCACAAATTCGTAAAAGGCTTTACGAATATCATCCTGGCGAATAAGGCTTTCGTGAAAATAATGAAAATTGTTCGGTGAAAAGATACTGTTGGTGGAAAAAAACCTATATGCTTTTTTTTGCAGGTCTTCAATAGACATCCCAAGACTATATCCGGCACCAAGAACCGCTCCCATGCTCGCCCCGGTAACCAAATCGGGTTGTATTCCGTTTTCTTCAAGAACTTTTAAAATACCGATATGGGCAAGCCCTTTTGCTCCGCCGGACCCTAGCGCTATACCAACTTTTAATCCTTCAACAGGCATATCAACAATGTGTTACAAGGCTATACAAGGCTAATTGTTCCCTGCGCGAATAAAATAAGAAGTACACCGAGCCCGAGCATAAGAATGCCGGTAACAAGGCGCATCCATCGTTTGTATTTGTCTTTCCAGTGTTTAATATCAAGCGCCGCCGTACCGAAATATGCAAGCAGCACAATAATAAGAAGTGGTAAAACAAAAATAAAGTTATAAAGCAGTAAATACATAATCGCCATAAAATCCATTCGTTCCGCAAGAAGTGTGGTAATGGCAAGATATGGCCCCCCGGTACATGGCAGCTCTACCGCCGAAACGATAATACCCAAAATAATAGCGGCAATAACCGTTCCTTCTTCAGCATATTTTTTTATGCGGTCAATTTGTGAAGCCGGAATAGAAAGAGAAAAGCCCTTTCCGTACCAAAAAAAATCTTTAATTTCCACAAGTCCTAGGATAATAACCAAAAAACCGGTCATAATACCGACCATTTCGCCGATTTGAAGTTGGTGAATAACCGTAAGAAGACCGAGCCCGGCCAAAAAGTAGGTTATAAAAACCGCGGTAACATAAATAAACCCGGTAATCAGCATTTTTCGTTTATGTTCCGAAAGCACCAGTAGCGCCGAGACAAGTAACACCAAAACACCGATAGCACATGGGTTGATCGAGTCTACCAGGGCGGTAACAATAACAGTGGGAAGTCGCAAGTCGTTCATGAAAAAAGAGGTTATCAACAAGTTATAAACATATTAACATCCGGCCGCCTCGGCTAATTCGGGAAGGCTGGTTTCGCCAACTTTTTCAGTTCCATCGGGAAACTTCCAGGTTGGCACGCCGTTGATTCCGGCAGCTTGACATTTTCGCGCCGAATCTAAATCGACATTAGGGTTGCATTCAATATAATTAATATACTGAAAAGAATCACCAAAAGCATCTTTTTGGTTTTGGCAATGACCGCATCCGATAGACCCGTACATCAAAACGTCTTTTTCTCCAAGACATTGTGCAAGCACGGTTATATCTTCCGATGACATCTCTCCGTCAACGGGATCTGTTGAGCATCCCGCGAAAGAAACAAGCAGAAGACTCAAAAGTAATCCAAAGGTTATTGTTCTCATGGGTTTCAGGTTAAAAACTAGCAAAACTCACACACTCGTGTCTCTTTTTTTCCTTCAAAAATAACAATATTTGCCCATATTTGTAGGCCGAGAATAATAAAAATCATGAGTTGTTGTATAAGGTAAAGTGGCGCAAACGTACCAAGAAGCGCAATTTCCGCGTAGCTTAAATAAAAAGCATACAATGCAGCCACATAAGACGCCCATCGCCCCATATTTAAAATAGTTTGTGGGCGAAGCGGTTTAAGAATTCGGTGAAACGGCAGACATAAAACCACGCCCGCAATACCAATAAAAAGAAGGGTGTAAAAAATAATACCGAGAAGAGCGTGTGGAATGCCTAAAAATACGGCATATTGTGTTGTTGCTACCCCTCCGCATCCGAAAAATCCGTCAACAGAGCATGTGGAAGCACCATTTTGTAAATAATAATCATACGTAAGAAGCGCCGATAATATAATATTTACCAGAACAAAGAAAACAGTCGCGCTAAGAATCTTGTTTACTTTTGGTCGCACCAATTTAGGTTCGTTCGTTTTAGCCATAAGAGGGTTGTTCATTAAAATGTGCATAAAAGGCCCAAAGACCTGAAAAAGTATACCACTTTTACACGCTGAACAAAAGACATAAGGCGCATATGGTGCAAAGTGTGTATAACTCGTGTATTACCGTTATCCCCGCATAATAAAAAGGGTATAAAGAGATTTACTGTTTTGATTACAATACAATTTTTAAAAATAGCGCAAGAAGTACTACTACTGTTTTTATAAATATAATATTACTCTTTAAAAAAGAAGGGGATTTTGTATAATAGTTATGAACATTTTAAACTAATATATCTATGAAACTTTTTTGTAGCCAAAAGGATTTATCGCATGCATTGAATACGGTGAACAAAGCGATCAGTCCAAACAACACGCTTCCGGTTTTAAATAATATCCTACTAAAAGCCGAAGGTAAAAAACTATTTTTGTCGGCAACCAATCTTGAGCTTGCAATTAGTTTATTTATCGAAGCTGACGTGAGAAACGAAGGTGCAATAACGGTTCCGGCCCGCCTGGTAACCAACTATGTATCTTTATTGCAAAGCAAGAAAATTGAAATGCACTTAATGGACGGCTTAACATTAAGCGTTAAATCGGACCGTTCGGAAACAAAGATTAAAGGTATTAACGCAGATGAATTCCCGCTTATTCCAAAAATTGAACAACCGAAAAACATTACCATTCCGGTTGAACATCTTAATAAAGCGATTAATAGAACAGTGTTTGCGGTATCGCAAAACCCGGCAAAACCGGTGCTATCGGGTGTTAACTTTATTATTGATAAAGAACAATTAAAAGTGGTGGCAACCGACAGTTATCGTCTTGCAGAGCAAAAACTCACATTAAAAGAACGTGCGGATTTTGATTTGCAATCGATTGTACCGGCGCGAACCGTTCAAGAGTTGGGAAAAGTATTATCGAAGACAACAGAAAAAAATGTAACGATAGAGTTTTCTCAGAGCCAAATACTCTTTAAATTGGGAGAGACGGAGTTAACATCACGGTTAATCGAAGGCTCGTTCCCGGCATATGAGAAAATTTTCCCAAAAACCAACAAGACAAAAATCGAAGTTGGTATAGATGATCTTGCACAAACGGTAAAACGTGTATCTCTTTTTGCGAGAGAAAACAACAATAATATTAAACTGGCGGCAACAAACGACGGAAAGCTGTTAATATCAACCGATGAGACGAAAATCGGTGAAGAAAAAGCCGAGCTTTCAATTGAGATTACCGGCGAAAATAACAAAATAGCCCTTAATGCTCAATATCTTGCAGACGTATTGTCGTATCTTGATAGCGAGAAGGTATGTATAGAACTTAACGACAAACTTTCTCCGGCGGCAATAAAACCTTGCAAAGAAGAAGGCTATGTGTATATTATCATGCCACTGAAGATATAATCTCCCTTCGGTTTTAACGAATTATATTGGCAACGAAAGAACGAACATTACAGTCCTTTTTTGGAACTGTCCAAAATGTACGTATTTTGGATCTTTTTTATAAACAAAAAAATGTTTCGATTAGCGGTGCAGGAAACGCCACCACAAAAGCATTTATAGTTTTTGAATTACTAAAAAAATTCCCGGACTACAAAAAGGTTGTCTGGGTGGTAAACGACAAGTCTGAACAAGAAAACCTGGTTAAAAACCTGCACATGTGGAGCACGATGCAGGTGTGTCCTTATACATACGAAGAAGGAAACGATAAACATAATTTCACACAGGGGCTCGCTGCGGTTGGGCACTTAAACGACCCTTTGCAAAAAATAGTTGTAGCCCCGTATCAAACCATTTTACAAAACGTTCCTTCGAAAAGGGAGCTTGATATGCAAAAAATTCCCCTTAAAGAAGGGCAAAAAGTTACCAATATTGAGCTTATTGATGCGTTTGTTGATGCGGGATACCAGGTTGCTCCCGGCGACTTTCTTGAGAAAGGAATGTATTACCAACAAGGGGGAATTCTCACTATTTTTCCGGTAAACAGCGACCACCCTTTACGTATAGAGCTTGCATTTGACACAATAGAGTCGATGGATTATTACGAGCAGGAAAATGGTAAAAAAACAATTAAAAAATTAAAAAAATACAACATTTATCCCATAAACATCAATCAGGATACCGGGGTGCTGGTTGACTATTTTGATAAACACACCCTTGTGGTTGAGGACGAAATTGATGTTATTGATGAATTTTTTGAAGCGTGGAATAGCATGATGGAAGAGGCGTATGAAAAAAGCGGCTCACTGCGCTTTACCACGTTTAACGAAGATGTACCCGAACACGTCCACTTGCATTACCTGTCGGTATTGAAATATAGAGATATATATGATTTTATTACCGATATCAGGGCAAAACAAAAAGATAGGTGGAAGGTGGTTATTTTTACAAAAAAAGAACAAGAGATAAAAAACATACTAAAAGAAAACAATGTTCCGTTTTTGGATAACCCAAAGAAGCTGAGTACTTCCTCAAAACGGATGGAGTTTTTACATCTCTACACGCTAGACAAAAAAGAGGATTTGTTTCCAAAACCGTTTCAAAACCCCGAACTAAAGCTCCTTTTTTTAACAGACAAAGACATTGTTTCTTTTCGAGAAGAAAGCAAAAAACCGTTTAATCAAAAAGTGTATCTTGATTTTCTTACCGGTTTAAAGCCGGGTGATTATGTTGTGCATGCGGATCACGGTATTGCCCAGTTTTTAGGGCTTGATAGAAAAACAATCGATGAGGTGACACGCGAATATATGAAATTGGGGTACGCTGAAAACGACAAATTGTTTGTTCCCATTGACCAGGCGGACAAGGTAAACAAATACATTGGAGCTGATGAACATGTGCCGAAATTAACACGCCTTGGGTCGGCGGAGTGGTCAACCATTACCAACCGGGTGAAAAAAGAAACCGAGAAAATAGCTAAAGAACTACTGGTTTTATATGCCAAAAGACGCAGCGCGAAGGGAACAAAGTTTAAGAAAGACAACAATATACAAGAGAAATTTGAAGCAACGTTTCCTTATGAAGAAACACCGGGGCAAATTAAGGCGATTAACGACGTTAAGGAAGATATGGAAAAACAGGTGCCGATGGACAGGCTTATTTGCGGCGACGTTGGGTTTGGAAAAACCGAAGTGGCGATGCGGGCGGCATTTAAAGCGGTCCAGGATAAAAAACAGGTTGCGCTGGTTTCGCCCATTACCATTTTGGCCGACCAACATTACCGGTCGTTTACCAAGCGTATGGATCCGTTTAACATTCGTGTGGCGATGTTGAGCCGATTTAAAACTCAAAAACAACAAAAAGAAATAATTAAGCAAGTCGAGCGAGGAGAAGTCGACATT
>WJKT01000077.1 GCA_014728955.1 Candidatus Peregrinibacteria bacterium | reverse complement strand
TTCAAAGTGTTTGCACCGCGTACCTTCGCTTTTACGAGGCTGCGTATCTTTGCATCTGAAACAGAAATAATTGCTGTCTCGCTCCCGGAAAACATTCCCGAAAGTATAATAAGAAGAGCGAGCCATATGATCATCCCGGACATGGGGTGGGTATACGTTAACGTTTATCTTTTTTTATTCTACGTTCTTTGCTATCTTTTGCAAGGATCCTTTACGTTTTTTGTTATGAAATTTGTTGTAAGCGAGAAAATTAGTGAGAAATATCCGTCACTTTCTTTTGGTGTAGTTGTTGCCAAACGCATTGATAATAAAAGGAAAACGAATGCGCTGGCTCAAATATATGATGGTTTGCAGGCGCAAATACAAAAAGAATTTAATGATGTCGACCCCAAAAAAATGCCAAAAGTATCAAATTGGCGTTCTATATTTGAAACCATTAGCGCAAAAACGTTTGAAACATCAATGGAGCAGGTTCTGTATAAAGCCTTAAAACACAAGGAGCTTCCCTTCCCGGACAATATGAGTCGTATTCGAGATTATTGCATGCTCAAGTGGCAAATGCCCATTATGTGTTTTAGTCTCGATGATATTTATGGTGATATCGAGCTTGTGGAAGAAAATGGAGCGATATTTTATAAGGATCAGGCCGGAGCGTTGACAAAAAAATGGAACAGCAAGCAGTTCTCACGAGGTTCGATTACCCGCGAGACGGAACATGTGGTGTGCATTATTGAAAATTTGGGCATTATGGAAGAGAACGAATTAGAGGAAAAAATGCATGAAATGGCACTTATGATTCAGCGATATTGTCATGGGGGCGAATTTGAAGAAGATATTATTCAGGCGCCTCGTAAAGAAAAAGATTTGGGCGTTGTGGGACTTTCCGAATATAAACCAAATCAGTATAAGGATGACGTGCAAAAGCCTTCAAAAACGGAAAATTCTTCGGAAAAGAATGATCGAGATGATACTAAAGACGATACGAAAGACAATACTAATGCGGAAGAAAAAAATCATGAAAAAAAAGAAGCAGTAAGCTCTTCGCAGCCGACAAAGGCGATAGAGCAGCCGCTTGATACCAATTCATTAAAAGCACGGTTAACGATATTATTGCAAGAGGCGTGTCAAAAAGCTTTTCCGGAAGCTGATGTCTCATCATTAAAAATTGAATATCCGCGTGATCCCGAGCATGGAGATTATGCCTGTAGTATTGCAATGAAACTAAGTAAGCGTTTATTAAAAGATCCTCCGACGATTGCTGAGAAAATCGTACAGCATATTGAACCGGTTCAGTTTATCGGTTCGGTTGAAGTTGCGTTGCCCGGCTTTATCAATATTGCCATTGCGCGTCCTTGGCTGGAAAGCAAAGTGAAAGATATTGCGGAAGGCGGGGCGTTATACGATACAACGCTTGGTGGCGGTAAAGCGGTGGTATTTGACTACTCATCACCCAATACGGCTAAGCCTCTTGGTGTTCATCACTTATTGTCTACCGTTATCGGGCAGGCGCTCTATAATCTATATGCGCATATCGGCTTTACCTCTATTGGGATTAATCATCTTGGCGATTGGGGAACGCAGTTTGGAAAATTGATATATGCCTACAAGACGTGGGGGAGTAAAAAAACGGTTGAAAAAAATCCGGTTTCCGAACTATTAAAACTCTATGTTAAATTTCATGAAGAAGCTGAGCAAGACAGATCTCTTGAAGACAAAGGGCGTGAGGAATTTAAAAAACTGGAAGAAGGTAACAAAGAAAATCATGAATTATGGAGTTGGTTTAACGAGTTAAGTCGTAAAGATCTTGAAGCGACTTACGAAGAATTGGGTATTCATTTTGATGAATATATCGGCGAGAGTTATTTTAACGATAAAATGAAACCGATTATCGATGAAGGAAAAGAAAAAGGTGTATTTAAAGAAGGTGAAAAGGGAGCGCTTATTGTAGAGTTTGAAGATGGGAAAACGCCGCCGTACATGATTCAAAAGTCTGATGGCGCTACGCTCTATTCAACCCGTGATCTTGCCACATTGGCGTATCGACTTCAGCGATGGGAGCCTTCCCAACTTGTATATGTGGTGGATAGTGCGCAAAGCTTGCATTTTAAACAATTGTTTGCGACAGCGCGCATGCTGGGGTATACGTCGGCGAAGCTTAAACATGTTTCTTTTGGGCGCATGCATTTACCGGATCGTTCGATGAGTACCCGAAAAGGGAATGTGGTTTTGTTGGAAGAAGTATTGAACGAGGCTCAGGAGCGCGCCCGAAAAATTGTCGAAGAAAAAAGTGGCGATTTAAAAAAGAAAGAACGTGAGCAGATAGCCAAACAGGTGGCAATTGGTGCGATTAAATATAATATTCTTTCGCAAAACAGAACGACGGATATTACTTTTGATTGGGATAAGATGCTAAGCATCGAAGGCAACAGCGCACCTTATTTGCAGTATACGGTGGCACGGGCGCACAGTATTATTCGCAAGTATAATGAACTTGTGCGTGAAGGTAAAAAACCGGGGAAAAGTAGTGAAAAAGACAAGAAGCAATCTCAACAGCAAGAAGAAAATGAACAGATTGATATTTTTGAAGCGCTTGATCGTGTTGAAGGATATGATGATAATTTTAAGCCGCTTGAACATCCGCTTGAGATAGCGCTTGCACGAATGATTGTTAAATGTCAGGAGTATATGGTGGCGGCGGTCGAAGAGTATAAGCCTCATATTGTAGCGACGTATTTATATGAAGTGGCGCAGCAATTTAACAGTTTTTACAATACTGTTTCCGTTCTTCAGGCTGACAGTAAACAGGTGCGACTGGTGCGTCTTAATTTAACAAAATCGGTTATTCGAATTGTTACGGAAGGATTGACTGTTTTGGGGATAGAGGTGCCCGAACGCATGTAAAATGTTCTGGACTCACCGTGAAATTTTGTTATAGTGGTTACGCAAAACTAAGGAGAGATGGCTGAGTGGTCGAAAGCGGCGGTCTTGAAAACCGTTAGGCCTTCACGGGCCTCCAGGGTTCGAATCCCTGTCTCTCCGCCATTTTTTGGGATGTAAGGCAAAATATATATATAGGGTTATAAAGGGCTTTGGATCCTTTTTAGTTTTGGATTTATTACGTGCGTGTAGCGCTGTGTGGTTCGTATGTTATGATGACCGAGAAGTGCCTGTACATAACGTATGTCGGTACCGTTTTCGAGTACATGTGTTGCAAAGGAATGTCTTAGCGAGTGAAAGGTTGCGTTTTTGTTGATTTCGGCGGCTCGCAGTGCTTTTTTAAAGACTTTTTGTGCCGTTCTGGTTGTAAGTTTTCCTCCCCGTTCACTGGCAAACAGGTACTCGTTTTTTGTTTTTACAGCAATGAGATTTTTTAATTGATTAACCAGTTTTTCCGGTACTATAGTAATGCGATCTTTTCTCCCCTTTGCATGCTTTATATGCAGAGTTCTTTCTGTAATATCTATATCGCATATTTTTAATGAAACCGCCTCACTTACACGAAGACCGGCTCCGTAAGCCAGCGATATCAAAAGGTTATGTTTGGAATTTTTGATAGATTGTAAGATTTTTTCAATTTCACTTCGTGATAAAACAATCGGTAGCCTTTGAGGCTTTTTAGCTGTTTGAATTTTGATTTTGCGAGGATTCCGTATTACGTTTCGATAATAAAATTTAATAGCATTTAAAAACAGGTTTCTGCTTTGAGCCGATATGTTCTTTTGCTTACAATGCAGTAAAAAATCTTTAATATTTTCCTGCTCAAGCTCTGTATACTTTTCTCCCTTAAAACAAAAGTATTGTTGCAAGCCATAAAGATAACTTTTTATTGTTTTTGGGCTGTAATTCTTAATGTTGAGTTCTCGCTTTGTTTTATAAAGTTCGACATGCATAAAGACATGAAAATTAAAAATGACGTTTATTTACTATTATACGAATACGTTATACTATAGTTTCGCATAATACATAAAATATTGATTAAATTATGCAAACAATACGTATAAAAGGGAGTTATATGAAATATTTTTTGCTCATATAAAAAAGACGCCAACTGTACAGCCAGCGTCTATGATTTGAGGAATCGCTCTATTGCTTACTCGTCCTTTTTCTCCAACATTTTTCGTATTATGTAGAGTTCCCAGAGGCACCAGCAAAGCAAAATTACAATAATGAGTGGCATCGCACCTTTGCTCAGGATTCCCATGAGTTCCAGGACTTCCATAACTTCCTCCCAAATGTTTGTATAAGAACAGTTTCCCCACC
Source organism: Candidatus Peregrinibacteria bacterium (assembly GCA_014728955.1). Lineage (GTDB taxonomy): Bacteria > Patescibacteriota > Gracilibacteria > UBA1369 > PNNO01 > PNNO01. Next base: position 245 of record WJKT01000077.1, on the reverse strand, counting down.
AATAGTGAGAAACTGCCCTTACGATTGAAAAACAGATTCATACACTAATTGGATATTTTAAATATAGCACTCTTTCCATTTTTGTCAAGCTTGAGATCGCAAAAAATTAGTCATATAACAGGCGTATATTCAGTTTCGCTCCTTTTAGTCGCTCCACCCAAATTACGTTTCGTTCGATTCGGTGGTAAGATATAATTGTACCACCTCACTCACTTCAACGTAACTTTGTATATACATCGGACGTT
>WJKT01000076.1 GCA_014728955.1 Candidatus Peregrinibacteria bacterium | reverse complement strand
CGCGGCTTTATTGTTTTTTGCCGTGTGAACATTGGCAAAATCGCCAACACTGATAAATCCTTTTTTCAACATATCTTTACGTGCCCATTTAATAAGGTTATTCCACATGTCGCCCACTAATACGATGGGAATGGAGCAGACATGCTTTACCTGAATAAGTTGCCATGAATAAAAGAATTCCAAACAGGTGCCTATACCTCCCGGCATTACCACGACAACATTGGAAAGCATCATAAAGGTATCAAGTCGTTCAGAAAAACGATCAAAATGTTCTTTTATATCAAGATACTTGTTTGCTTTTGATTCCCACGGTAGTTTTATGGTGAGTCCCAATGATTGAGCTTCACCTTCTTTTCTGCCTTTCTGATGTCCTGCATTGGCGGCCTGCATTAATCCCGGGCCTCCTCCGGTGATAACATCGTATCCTTTTTCACCGATTTTTTCGGCAAGCTTAAAAACATTTTTATAGGTTTTATCATCTTGTCCCACACGTGCAGATCCGAAGATAGCAATTCTAAAACGATTTTTTTTGATTTTATCGAGCATAAAAAGAAAAATAGTTACAGTCTAGTGCATGATTTGGCGATATGCGAAGCTGAAATGCCGGCATTATCATACAATTCATGAGATTTTCCGGACAATTGATACTCGGTAACGCCGAGGGATTTTACATTGAGAAGCTCTATATGTTTTTTGCTTATATGTGCGGGAAGTGTTGTTCCCAGACCGGAATATATATTGTGATCTTCAACGGTAAGCAGTTTTTTCGTTTTCCTGACCGATTTCACGATAGTATCGTCAAATTCTTTAATGGAACTGATTGCCACAATTTCGATAGAGAGCTTCGGATTGCTCTTTTTAAGCATATCATATGCTTTGAGTGCTTCGCCGACCATCGCACCGGTTGCTGCTATGGTTATATCTGATCCTGATCGTATAATATCGGTTTTTCCGTATCGATACTTGTATTGTTTGTCGTAATATGGTGAGCCGTTTTCTTTTGTAATAACTGGGAATTTGTGCCGTCCCATGCGTACATAGAAGTTTCCATAATGCGATGCAATATAGCGAATAATTCGATCAGTTTGATTTGCATCGGCGGGTTCAATAACCATGGTGTTGAACAGCCCTAAAAAAGATCCCATATCATCGATTGCTTGATGGGTCGGGCCGTCTTCTCCTACGGATAGCCCGCAATGCGTAGCTACCATTTTTACATTTGTATAATTAATATCATTAACGCGTGCTTGGTCTTTCGCTCGGCTGGTAAGAAAAGCGCCAAATGTTGATGTAAACGGGATCATTTCCATAAAACTGAGTCCTCCCGCACAGGAAACCATGTGTTGTTCAGCTATGCCGCATTCAATGTGTTGATCGGGAAGGTTATCGGCGACTGCTGCAGTTTTGACCGATCCGCGCAAATCCGCGGTTAAAGCGACAATGTTATTGTTATTTTGTGCCAAATCAAGAAGTGCTTTGCCGTAAGCGCTTCGGCAATCGGTAACGGTTCCGGCTTCGTATTCCACAGGTATACCCGTGCTGAGCGGTGTTTCGGATAATAATCGTGGATATTCATTTTTTTTCGGTTTCCACTGCATAATCGGATGTATTTGTTCGATTAATGAAAGTTCTTCAACGGTTGGATTGAGTTCTTCCAGCATGGTTTCAGCTTCTTCCGGTTTTGGTGCTTTCCCGTGCCATGTTGATTTATGGTCGAGGCCGTCTTGTTCCATACCGGGCACCCCTTTACCCATAATGGTTTTACCGATAATTACGGTTGGCTTTTTAGTGTGTGCGTCAGCGGTTTCGAGAGACTTCCAGAGTTCCTGATAATCATGGCCGTCTGCGTGAAGAACGTGCCAACCGGCAGCTTGAAATAACGCTGCAATATCAAGCGGCATGGTTTCTTCCAGACTTCCCGTTAGTTGAACGCGATTATAATCAACAAAGAGAATAAGATTATCCAGCTGGTATTTTGCTGCAAAATGCATCATTTCATGTACTTGTCCTTCTTGCACTTCGCCATCTCCCATAAGGGAAAATACTCTCTTGTTCGTTTTATGGTATTTTTCGGCCCATGCCTGGCCCGCCGCAGCGGAAACCCCGATCCCCAGCGGACCGGTTCCGTACTGTACTCCGTCAACATGCCTGGTTATATGCCCTTCGAATATACTGCCTTTTTTTCTAAAAGTTCGAATTAATTCTTCTTTTGAAATCACATTCAATTCAGCTAAAACACTGTATACGGCCGGGGAAATATGTCCGTTTGAGATAATTACCTGCTCTGCGGTTTGACTTATAATATAGGAATAAAGAAGTGACAAATAATCAATTGATGATAGTGATCCTCCGGGGTGACCGCTTTGTGCGTTTTGTAACATGGCAATAATTGAATGCCTGCATGATTTGGAAAATGCTTGTAAGAATGATAGATGCTCTTTGGATAATCGGTTTGATAATGAGGGGATAGTGAGCATAAAACGGTTTAGGTTAACAATTTTTTGGTAATCACTTTTGATAATTCAACCCCCGGCTGATCAAAAGCGTTAATAGAATAAAATTCTCCCAGGAAGGCGGTTGCACATTCAAAGAGCATAAAAAGTCCTCCAATATATTCTTCATTAATAGTATCTATAGAGATGGTTATAAGCGGTCGCTTATTTTCTATAAGCGATTGCTGTGTGCCTTTCTGTTCAGTATGCATGAGTGTGGCAAATGAAACATCACGTAAATAGTCAATTGAAGGATCGTCGTGAATAACGGGTATGTTCATATCTGTGCCAAAATCTTGTACGGAAAGAAACATAAAAAATTTGTCGTTTGGTCCTTCATTATATAATTGGCTTTGTGAATGTTGATCGGTAACGCCCAGTGCTTTAACCGGGGTAAGGCCAACATTCACCGTGTTTCCGTCGTTGTCATGTGCTTTTCCGATACTTTCAGCCAATAGTTGCCTGTACCAATCGGCGAATCGTTCCAACTTTTGTGCGTATGGCATCATAACCGTTATGGATTTTCCCTTCTTGCTTAATGCGTATTGTAGAGCGGCTACACGAAAAGGAATATTTTTTTCAATGTCATCGGTATAAAAAATATCACGCATAGTGTGTGCGCCGCGTATAAGTTTGTTTATATCAATACCGATGAGTGCGGCCGGAAGAAGTCCTACCGGAGTGAGTACGGAGAATCTTCCCCCGACATTATCGGGAATAATAAATGAAGGGATAGCCTCTTTGTCGCTTATTGTTCGTAGCAGACCTTTCTTTTTGTCGGTAATAAACACAAAGTGTTTTGACGCCGGTAAATCAGCGTTATCGGTTTGTTTTCTGAAAAAAGAATATTGCGCTATGGTTTCGGGTGTTTTTCCTGATTTTGAAACTACAATAAATAATGTTTTTTTCAAATCAATCACTTCGAGTGTCTCTTGAAGAAGTGCGGGATCGATATTATCAAGCACATATAAGTGCGGGTGGTGGCTGTTGTGCGGATGAGCTCTGTATAGAGGGGTCAGACTCTGTTGCAGGCATAATGTTCCCAATGCAGATCCGCCAATACCAAGCACGACAATATGCGTATAACGTCCTTCAACAGAACGTACAAATTGCATAATGTCATCAAGTGTTTTGGTATCATCGATAATGGTATGAAATCCCTGATTTTTTTGACGAATTGCTTCCAGATAAGGACCAATTCGATCTTGATAGAGATTGATATCGGCAATTGTGCTTTCTGTGTCGTCTAAACGTATCATATGCAAAAATAAGTAAAGTTATTATTGTTTGTCTTTTACTTTTTCCCAGTCCGCCAGGAAGGATTTCACTCCTTTGTCCGTTAACGGATGCTTGAACAGTTTTTCCAGTATCGCAGCTGGAATGGTTGCAATATCCGCTCCCATAAGGGCTGAATCAATAACATGCCGAGGGTGGCGAACGCTGGCAACAATCACTTTTGTATCAAAATTATAGTGTTGATAGATGGTAGTTACTTCGTGAATAAGAGCCATTCCGTCTTCCGAAATGTCATCAAGACGTCCTACAAAAGGACTGACATAAGCAGCACCGTTTTTTGCTGCAATAAGGGCTTGTCCGGGAGAAAAAACGAGGGTTACATTAACCTTGATCCCTTCTTTTGCCAGTACTTTCAGTGCCTTCATGCCATCGATTGTCATAGGGATTTTAACCACGATATTATCATGCCATGTGGCGTATTTTCGTGCTTCTTGAATCATTTGTTCGCTGTCTGTTGCAATAACCTCCGTACTTATCGGTCCGTCTACAACCTTAATAATCTCTTTTATACGTTTTTCCAGCGAAACACCTTCTTTGGCAATTAATGAAGGATTGGTGGTGACGCCGTCAACAACGCCCCAATCATTATATTTCTTGATATCATCAAGATTGGCTGTGTCGATGTAAAAATCCATACGTAAAATGTTAAGTATACAAAAAAGCTTTGTACACAATACTACCTTGAAAAGGCGGTTTCGTACAGGAATTTACGTTGTCTTTAGTTCTTTTCAAGCCTCGCTATCTGCTTTTCAAGTTTGTCGAGTCCGAGATTTCCAGTACCTCCTTGATGCTTTGAAGCTTTCAGCATTCGTTCAACCTCGTCCGGGGTAACTTCAATTTTATCAAGGTTGGCCCCCACCTCTATATAGG
>WJKT01000075.1 GCA_014728955.1 Candidatus Peregrinibacteria bacterium | reverse complement strand
ATAGAATTTTTCTGCGCCAAAATAAGATTTTGTAATTATTTTTTTAATTCCTTGTTTTTTAGCTTCATTCTCAAGCCCTTTTAGCAATGCTTTTCCGCACCCTTTAAAATGAAATTCAGGATCTATATACAAGCCTCTAATTTCGGTATCCATAAGTAGTCCGACCCCCTTTATTTTTCCATTATTTTCATATACCAAAGAAAAATATCTTGGATATTCTTTTTCAATATACTCCGACGTGTATTTATTAACTAAAAACTCAACCTGATCTTTATTGAATTCCGGCATTGTTGCTTGACAAGCATTCATTATCCTTGAGCATTTTTTAGAATCAGATTGTTTAAATTGTCTTATCATATATTCTATGCACAGGTTGACACAGTTGCTTTTTCGTTTATTATACTATCCTTGATATTATAAATCAATATTATGGACAAACCAAAGTCAATTTCAGCTATAGCCGGTCATGGGAGATGTATAGATGGAAAGCTATGTGCCTATCATGAAGGTAAAGTGAATAATTCTGTTTGTCCATCTCCCGAAGTTTATGGAGAAAAGCCTTTAGAAGAAATTCATAAGTTATTGAACTCACAGAAAGTTGAGGAACTTTCATTGGAGGAACTAATAAAAAATTCTTTAAAATTAATTGATGACTATTGGAAAGAACATGCTAACGAACTTGTTGGAAATCTAATATCAGCTCATCGTTCGGAATATAAAGAGGCTCAAAAAAAAGATATGTATCTTGCCGGTGGATGGATGGCATCTCCTCAACAATTTTCTCAATTGCATGCTGTTATGTGGGTATTAAATAAAAAAGGAAAACTCACTTCAAATTCAGATGTATTAAGATTAGGAACCGCTTCCGGTGCCCACAGCGAACAACTTGCGGGTATTTTTTCAATAATTAATTCTGATTTGGATCCAGAGTTAACAATAATTGACAAATGCAACGCACCTCTTGAAAATTCAAAACATTTGACTGAAAAACTAAAATTAGGAGATGTGGTTACGGATATGAGGAATCTTATAAAAGACGCATCAATGGATGTGGTCACAGGACATTTTATTACAAGTTTTATTCCCGGAAAGGATTCACCTGAAGCAAGTGGTCATGCAAAATCATTGGCCGCAAAACTTCAATTATTTAGTAATGCAAATTATGTATTAAAATTAGGCGGATGTTTATGCATATGTATTGGCACCTCTCCTAAAGACCCCAGAAGGTTTAACAATCAAGAAGAAATTTCAAATACAATTAAAGATGCAGGATTTAGAGATATTAATATCGTTGAAACAACCGATCCTTTGGATTTTACTGATGGAAGTTACGATCCGGGAAATTTTTTTGTTGTTGCATTTAAATAATTTTTTATTTAGGGCGAGCAACGGGGAGACGTTAACTAACGCTCTCTTTCTTTCTGCGCTCGCTCGCTTGAAACTATCAAAACAAAAAATCTGACCTTAAAAGCCAGACTTTTTGAAATATTTTGGGGCTATTTTTTATTCCAGCACTTTTGTTGCACTTGTAATTAATTTCATTCTTCCACCTCGACGGGTAGGTATTTCAATAACTTCACTGGCAGCAATTTTTCTTGCCCCTTTCATTCCTGACTCTCGCCCAAGCAAAGCTCTATCATATTGATCTGTTTCCAGATTATACCGCGTAAACCAATCTCCTCCCGAACTTTCCCAAATGTGATCCGGAAGTCCTTCTAAAATAGCTTGAGCGATTTTTTCTTCATCTAAAGAGCCTCTTTGAGATTTTCTTTTTCCACCTACTATTCTTAATAGTTGATCGCGATTTTGACGGATTTCATTTAAAGCTTTCCATGAAACATAATTTTCTTTGCACCATCGGCTATTGAATCTATTTCTTTCAGCTTCTTGAAATATTTTAAGTTGCGTTATCAGATCAGATGTGTTCGATTTTGGAAAACGTCTATGTGCTTTTGCTGCTTCTTCCTGTTCATTTTTAGGACGGTACAATAAAGGACGTGATGTCCGAATGCCCACGATAATTGCCACTTCTTCTTCACATCCCAGCTCTTTTGCTTTTAAAAGCATTGCACCTTCTCGGGGATCACAGGGCAATTCTGCTAATTTTAAGCCAACATCGGATAATTTTATCTCCTCTTCAGGATCGAGAGCGCCAAGTATTCTTAGCTGATTTTTGGCAGTTTTCCATGCAATTTTATCTGGTGAATCAGGTAGACTAATTGGCGAAGCTTCTCTTGCATATCCCATCGCTTTAATTTGCAAGATCACCTCTCTTAACGGAGTACGCATAATTTCGGGCAAAGTTTCTCTGCGTCTTTGCCTAGAATTATATTCCGAAAAAAGCCGAAAACATTGGCCCGGCTGGGTTCTTCCGGCTCTGCCTGCCCGCTGAGTTATAGAGTCTTGGGCACAGTCAACAATTGGTAACTTTGCAGTATCAGAAGCATGATCGTACTGTTTTTGTCTAACTAATCCACTGTCGATGACACATGTCACACCATCAATGGTGACTCCTCTTTCAGCAATATTTGTTGATATTATGATTTTTCGATTAGAAGATAGAGCAAACACTCGTCGACGATCTTGCGGAGTAACTTGACTATGAAGAGGCATAATTTCTACACCAGTAAGTTTTTGTTTTAAAAGTTCTTTTTCTGTCGCATCTATTTCTCCTTTACCAGGCATAAATATTAAAATATGGCCAGGCTCATTTCGGCGATGAAAACTAGCAGCCATTTCAGCGGCTTTTTTCGGTTTTTCATAATCGGGAACATTGTCCTGCGAATGATGGGTTTCTACAGGAAAAGGGCGACCTTTGGCAACAACTGAAGGGATTTCACCAAAGTGATCTTTTAATTTTTCTGCATTTAATGTTGCTGACATTAAACAAAATTTTACAGAAGCGCCTTCTTGTTGAGCTTTTTCGGTTAAAGCCAGACTAAAATCCATAGAAAGCTCCCTTTCGTCAAACTCGTCAAAAAGCACTACAGAGACACCTTGCAGAGATGGGTCGCGGCGAAGCATTGATCGAAAACCGCCACTTGTAATAAACAATATTTTGGTATCTCTTGAGCGTTTTCTGTCATGTCGAGTGTGATATCCCACTTCTTTCCCCAGCCTTACTTCCATTTCATCAGCCACACGCCGGGCTATTTCCGTAGTTACAACAACACGATTTTCGACTACAATAATCAATCCGTGGTTACCAAATCCTTCGGCATAAAGAGCCTGGGGGATTTGAGTCGTTTTGCCGGAACCGGTCTCCGAAGTAATGAGAACCCGATTTTCTCGTTTTAAGTGTTCGATTATTTGTGGCATAACACGCCACACGGGCAATTCCGCATTACCCAAATTTTCTGGTGCGCCCTGATTAAGCCCTAGCTCTCTTGCAACCCATCGACGAGTTTTTAAATAAAATTGACCTTTTAAATGTTCGTATGCCTCATAATCTCCAACCGCCAATAAACGATTTTTCTCTTTCAGGTAATCAGCACGCTCCTTTTTTGGCAAATCACGCTGAAAATCACCATATCCCACATAATCTCTTTCCGATCTTATTAAAATAGCAACAGAAATCTCTCCTACTTCCGGAACATTAAAGATTTGTCGATGAACCAACCCTTGTTTTAAGGGGCATTGATCGCCATCTATCATTCGCTGTTGCCTGAAGTGCAAAATATCAGCAATTTCCGATGAAATTCTCTGCATATTTCTTAATGAATCTGATCCTTCTGGCAACAAAATTCTTAAATCGATATCATGTTTATCACCAACCGCCATATCAGCGACCAACGAACCTCCCAGGGCCACTTTTGTTCCAGGCAATTTTTGTTTAACCCTTGCAGCGAAATAATCGGCTGTTTTTAAAAGAAATTGGCGATGAGTATTTTTTAATCGGTTTACTCCATCACTATCGTCAATTTCTGGATATTTTTGTTGAAATTCTTCCTGCAAATCCGGGAATGTATCTATTTCTTCCTGCCAGTCTTCGTTTTCGATAGCCGCAGCCGCTAGCTGTTTCTTAATTCTTCCACGTCTCTTTTCAACTTCTTCTATAATTTGTCGCGCATCATCTAAGGT
>WJKT01000074.1 GCA_014728955.1 Candidatus Peregrinibacteria bacterium | reverse complement strand
AGATTCCACAGGATAAGCCCGTTATTTTTGATGGCATCCCCCGAAAAATGATACAAGCCGAAACATTGATTGCACTCCTAAAGAAAAAGAACAGAAACTATAAAGCGGTTATGCTGGATCTTTCAAAAGAGCAGGCTTTGGAAAGACTGACGAAGCGAAGAATTTGTTCAGCATGTAAAGAAGTATATCCGGCAAGCTACACAAAAGAACAATGTGAAAAATGCAGCGGTGAGCTTATAACCCGAACCGATGACAATGCCGAAAGTATTAAAGTAAGACTGCAAGCGTTTGAAGATGAAACCGTACCGGTTATCAGCACATTTGAAAAAGAAGACAATTTGATTCATGTTGACGCATCGGGCACTATTGAAGAAGTCGATCAAGCATTACAAGAGGTTTTAGATCCAATTATGAAATAAGAATGTCTATTACGATCAAATCGCCCAAAGAGATTGAGATAATGCGTGAAGCTGGAAAAATACTTGCAACTATCTTGCATGAGATAGAAGAGTTTTCGGCAATAGGAAAAACCACAAAAGAACTTAACGATTTTGCCGAAAAGAAAATGAAGCAATACAAGGTTAAGCCTTCTTTTAAAGGATACCAGGGGTTTCCGGCAGCACTGTGTACCTCGGTTAACGAACAGGTGGTTCATACCATCCCCGGAGACTACACCTTAAAAGACGGCGATATTCTAACCGTTGATTGCGGCGTGTTTCATAAAGGATTTCATTCCGATTCCGCTATTACTATTTTACTCGGGAATGTTCCCGAAAAAACAAAAGAGTTTGTATATGTAGTCAAAAAAGCATTACAAGCGGCAATCAATAAAGTAAAACCAGGTACTCCTCTTAATACCATTGGAACAACCATTCAAAAAATTGTTGAACACGACCATGGTTATAGCATTATTAAAGAACTTACCGGCCATGGAATCGGACGTGAACTTCATGAAGATCCCTTTATTGTTAATTTTAGAGATTATGCTTCGGGACCTACATTGAAAGCGGGAATGACCGTTGCAATTGAGCCGATCGTCGCTATGGGAGACAGCAGTATTATTACACTCGATGATAAGTGGACTATCATTACCGCTGATAAAATGCCTTCATGCCAATGGGAGCACACTATTGCCGTAACCGAAAACGGAGCGGAAATTCTTTCAAAACGGTAACTCTCCATAAACTATTTAGCGTTTATATGAAACGCCTTTTTCATCAAGCACCGTATAGAGGTCGGGCAGGGCCTCACGCATTGAACGGCGCCCTTCTTCAATTGCTTCGTCTGCCTTATCAAACTCAAGGTGGCCGCACTGTACATTCGGCATTACGAGATAATCGGCCTTGGCATTGGCAATACGAATGTTCGTACTGTCCTCCGCCGCAATATCAAGTGCCCGAAGTGCAATACCGATAAGCAATTTTATATCGCTTTTCCGTTGCTCTATATATCCGTGAATTCCACCGGCTTGCTTAAAGAGCTCTTCGTATTTATTACGATGATATTTAGCGTATACCATGCCGGAAATATATTGACGTGACGTATAGTTAGCCAATTTAACACCAATCATAACATCAGCTTTCTTATCAACCAGTAATGAGAGTGGCACATTATTCAACACCGCTCCATCAACCAAATAACGATCATTATAAAAATGGGGCGGAAAGATAATAGGTATTGAGACTGCGGCACGAAGTGCCTCACGAATAAGACCTTTTTTAAAAACAACTTCTTTCCCGCTTTCCAAATCAACCGCAAGAGTTGAAAATGGAATACGGCAATCTTCAAACCGGGCATCCTCAAATACCTGCTTAAGCCCTTCTTCAATAAAATCACCACTCAGCAAGCTTTCATGAAAGGGCGTTGCATATTCCATCGGAGAAAAATTAATGTTCTGAAAATGCATGGCAATCTCCTTAATTCTATTAAGCGGCATTCCCAATGCATACATAGCACCGATAACCGATCCCATACTGGTTCCGGCAAGGTAATCAATATGAATACCGTGCTCTTCAAGAACTTCAAGAATCCCCACATGTGCAAAACCGCGGGCTCCTCCACCACCGAGTGCAATAGCAATTTTCTTTTTCGATTTGGGCATTTGACTTTATTTTATTTTTATTTCTTTATAACATTTTATCACAATTACGCACACAAAAACAATACTATAAAGCCTCTCAACGGCTTTTTTAAGCCACGGTAAATACTGTTTTACAATAATTTAATTTTTATGCAACCTTTTTTTATTAAATACTACAAATATACCAAAAATCCCTTGATTTAAGCATACTGCTCATGTACTATCCTATCGCTGTTTTTTGCATAAAAAATCGGTTTTAGCTGTAAATAACAACAAATTAACGCATGGCGAAAGAGGTCATAGAAGTATTTGGAGAGGTCCTCGAGACTCTTCCCAACACAACATTTCGAGTGAAACTTATTGATAAAAACTATCCGGATCACACTGTACTCGCCCACTTATCGGGAAAAATGAGAGTAAACTATATTAAAGTTGTTCCCGGAGATATCGTAACACTCGAACTAACCCCTTATGATTTAACCAAGGGGCGTATTACCTTCCGCCATAAATCACCGGAAGCTGCCAAGGCAGCTATGCGAGAAAAAGAGCAAGAAGAAAGCGAAAACAAAGAAGACAGTGCCGAAGAAACCTCATCATAAGATTAATTTAATTTTACCTATGAAAGTACGATCATCCGTAAAAAAAATATGTGACAAATGTAAAGTTATCCGCCGTAAAGGGGTGATCCGTGTTATTTGTAAGAACAAAAAGCATAAACAACGACAAGGATAATTATTTTACTTTATTACCTACGTATTCATGGCTCGTATAGCAGGTGTCAATCTACCAAAAGATAAACGAATTGAAATCGGGTTAACCGCAATCTACGGAATCGGGAGAAGTCTCAGTAGACAAATTCTTGCCGACATCAAACTCAACCCGGATACCAAAGTAAAAGATTTGGCCGAAAACGAAATCGCTAAATTGCGTGAAGCTATCGGCAAATTAACAACAGAAGGGGATCTGCGTAGAAAAACGGCACTTGATATTAAACGTTTACAAGACATTGGAAGTTATCGTGGTTTTCGACACAGGAAAAAGCTTCCTGTCCGAGGACAACGAACAAAAACTAATGCACGAACCAAAAAAGGAAAGAAAGTAACGGTCGCTAATAAAAAAGTTGCTGTTAAATAATATACTATTTAAATATTCTTCAATATGGCTGAAAAGAAGAAAACTGCCAAGAAAGCACCAAAAAGGAAGGCGAAACGAAAAGTGTGTCCCGAGTGTAATGCATATATTCAGGCAACATACAACAACACTATCGTTACTATCACCGAACCAACCGGCGATGTAATCGCTTGGTCAAGTGCCGGTGCAAGCGGATTTAAAGGATCACGCAAATCTACCCCGTATGCGGCACAAGTTGCAGCTGAGAATGCTGTTGAAAAAGCACAGGCTGCCGGTATTGAAAAAGTAAATGTCTATGTAAAAGGAGTAGGATCGGGACGTGAACAGGCAATTCGCGGACTTAATGCTGCCGGATTACATATTGTCACTATTACCGATATAACTCCTGTTGCTCACAACGGTTGCCGACCAAAGAAGCAACGAAGAAACTAATTTAATTCTTACGTTAACCAGTATAAGACATGGCTCGATACAGAGGACCAAAAACTAAAATTGCACGACGAGAAGGGATCAGCCTTGCAGCATTCGGTAACTATGAAGGAGCTGCACTTAAAGCTGCGCAAAAGAAAAACTATCCTCCGGGACATAACGGTAAACGAGGATCGTTTTCAAAGCCTTCCGAATATGCAAAGCAATTGAGAGAAAAGCAAAAGGCAAAACGAATTTACGGTGTTCTCGAAAAACAATTCAGACGATACTACAAGAAAGCGGATACCATGGAAATGGCGACAAACGTTTCTCTTCTTACTCTCCTTGAGAAACGTATCGACAATGTAGTTTACCGAAGCGGTCTTGCGGAAACCCGAAGACAAGCCAGACAAATGGTAAGTCACGGATTACTGAACCTCAACGGCAAACGTGTCGACATCCCGTCAATCGAAGTATCGATCGGTGATAAAATTGAAGTTCGTGATAACAAGAAAAAATCACCGCTATTCGACGACATCAAGAAGAAAAAAGCAAAGGCTCCAAAATGGCTCAAGGTAGACCTTAAAGGGTTGAATTGTGAAGTCATCCGTGAGCCGGCAAAAGATGATCTTGAACAGATTATCGAAGCACAACTTATTGTTGAGTACTACTCAAAATAGTACCCTAAAACCACTCTCCCCTTTCCCTTAATTAATAGTTTACTATGCATCAAATACAAGAAGAAATCGGCATTCCTAAGTTTAAGCCGCAAAAAAAGGGTGACAACCACATGGTATTCACGCTTGGGCCGTTGCCTCCCGGCTATGGAATGACCGTTGGTAACGCATTACGAAGAGTCCTTCTTTCCTCACTACCTGGTGCGGCTATTACGGGCGTAAAGATTCAAGGAGTAACACATGAATATTCTACCATTAAAGGCATAAAAGATAGTATCCTTGATATTAATCTGAATATAAAACAACTCTATGTTCAGATGGAAAACAAAGAACCGGCAAAATTGGAACTTAACGTTTCAAAACCGGGTGTTATAACAGCAAAAGACATTAAATGTCCTACCGGCGTTAAGATTCTTAATCCGGACCAGTATATAACCACTATCGACGGTAAGAAGACAAAATTAAAGATGGAGCTTCGCGCTGAAAAAGGTGTCGGTTATGTTCCTGCTTCACAACGAATTAAAGAAGAAAAGGTAGCTGACATGATTGTTCTTGATGCAGTATACACACCAGTTATTAAAGTGCGGTACGATGTTGAAAACACTCGTGTCGGACAAATGACCAATCTGGACAAACTGGTTCTTGAAATCAAAACTGACGGAACCATTGTCCCGGAAGATGCACTCAAATTTTCTTCAAATATTCTTGTTTCATACTTCAACCTCTTTAATGAAGAAGGCGTTATGGTTGAACAAGATTTTATGAGCGATTTTGCAAAGATTGCCGCGAAAGAACAAGAACAAGAGAAGACAAAACCGGTACAGGAATCATATACTCCTATTGAAATTCTCGGATTCTCTCCGCGAACACTGAATGCACTTATCAATGGAGGTATCGGTTCTATTGAACAATTATCAAAATGTACCGAAAGCAAGTTATCTAATTTACGAGGCTTCGGTAAAAAGGCGTTAAGCGAGGTGCAAGAGGCACTTGATAAAAAAGGCTTAACACTTGCCGAAGAATAGTATATCTTACTTTCCCACTTTTACACCCATTAGCAATGAGACATCAAAAAAGACTACGAAAAATCGGGACAGACGCATCACACCGCAAATCAATGCTACGAAACCTTGCGATGAATGTCATCATACATGAAAAAATAAAGACAACTTCAGCACGAGCAAAAGCGGTTGCTCCGTTTGTCGACAAGCTTATCAACCTTGGTAAGAAAAAAGATAAACTTACTGTTATCCGAAAACTGAAGAAATTGGTTAATCACGAAAGTTGCAGCAAAAAAATTATTGAAGAATTAGCTACTAAATATAGTGACAGAAAATCAGGATACACACGAATTACCAAAGCCGGATTTAGAGCGGGAGATAATGCATCTATGGTATATATTGAACTCGTTTAATTATGAAAACCTACTCACCAAAAAAACAAGATATTGAGAGAACCTGGTACATTGTTGACGCCTCAGGTAAAAGACTTGGGCGCTTGGCAACTGAAATTGCCGTAAAACTTCGAGGAAAAGACAAACCTCAGTTTGCACCTCATATCGATTGCGGCGATTACGTTATTGTGATCAATGCCAAAGACATTGCCGTAACCGGTAATAAAATGGAAGATAAACAATATTATCGTCACAGTGGATATCCGGGAGGACTCCGAAAGAAACCACTGAAACAATTATTGGAAGAAAATCCGGAAGAAGTTATTATAAAAGCTGTTCGTGGAATGATTCCACGCAACAAATTACGCAAAGAAGTTATGATGAAATTAAAAGTCTTTGCAGGGTCAGAGCACCCACATGAAGCTCAAAAACCACAACCGTTAACTGATTAAAACCTATGCCAGCACAGCCTAAAGCAAAAAAGAAAGATACGTATCACTACGCGAATGGAAAGCGAAAAACCGCTGTTGCACGTGTACGCCTTATTCCCGGAGGTAAAGGGAACATTACTATCAACGAAAAACCTATGAAAGAATTCTGTTGTGTTAAAACACAACAAGATGCCATTCTTGCACCACTTGAATTAGTGGGACTTACAGGTAAAGTTGATGTAAGCGCAAAGGTAACCGGCGGAGGATATAATGCTCAAGCGGACGCTATTAGACATGGTATTTCAAAAGCATTGCTCGAATATGATGAGATGTTCCGCGGTGCATTAAAGAAAGCCGGATTCCTCACACGAGATTCACGAACAAAAGAACGAAAGAAATACGGGCTTAAGAGAGCACGAAGAGCACCACAGTTCTCTAAACGTTAATCTGAAGTGTTACACTCTTATTGATGCCGCGTCTTGCAACGCCGTCCACAATATAGTTGATGGCGTTTTTAAGTAGCATCAGATACCGATCCTTATCTTCAGATGTTGTAGCCACCACCAGTTCGCACACGTTTTCCCGTAATGCTTGGAGTGCAAGCAACATACGAAGTCGTTCATCGGGAATCGTCTTTTGTAATACGTTTCCAACAACGGTATCAAAATAAGACGTAACTTCATCAACAATCTCCCGGCGATCTACCGGAACAGAGATTTTTTCGGTATCCATTTCGTGCAATACACTTTTTGCATGATTGGCGATTTCAAATGCCACTTCATAAATAAGCGCCTCCCCTTCTTCAACAATACGGTATTCATCCGTTTTTAGCTCTATCGTTTCATCACCGTCATGCATGTATTTTGGGATACCGGTACCCAAATCGCGCTGCATCATTCCGTCCGGAACACCACCCGTCCCATACGATTCACTACCCGGGATTTCCCCGTCTTTATACGGATCTCCCCGCATAAAGCAATCAGCAATGTTCGAAGACGTGTTTCATATCGCGCCGTTTCTTGTTTTATAACATCAAGAGGATGATTGTCTTTTGGGTATGGTTGAGTAGTAACACCACCTTCCATAATCTGCGGGTCTTTCTCTTGTGAATTATCATTTTTTTCATTCATGGTAATAACAGTAAATAATAGTGTTTGTATCTCTATAAAGAGTGTATGGGAAATTGTCAATACATACACAATTTGCTATAAGTGGATTACCACTGTGTAACCATTTTGCATGCGATTCGATATTTGTACATTATTTCCGGACATGTTTACTTCGTATTTAAGCGATAGCATTTTAAAGCGAGCCCGGGACAAAGGATTATTGGAAGTACACTTTCACAATATTCGCGACTATAGTAAAGATAAGCATAAGAAAGTCGACGATACCCCCTACGGAGGCGGAGCCGGAATGCTCATGACTCCGCAGCCTTTATACGATTGTATTACTTCTGTAAAAAAATTAAATAGCGGTCCGGTTATCTTCATGACACCGCAGGGGCAAAAATTGACCCATACACGCACGAAGAGGCTCGCACGAAGCAATGACTCGCTTATTTTGTTATGCGGTCGTTATGAGGGCATAGACGAACGTATTCGCGATCTTCTGGTTGATAAAGAACTCAGTATCGGCGACTATGTTTTAACAGGGGGTGAACTTGCCGCCATGGTCGTGGTTGATGCCGTCTCTCGTTTTATCCCGGGAGTGCTCGGCGATGAAAACTCGGCCAAAGAAGATTCATTCTCACGAAGACTCAGCGGTAAAAAAGAATATCCACACTACACAAAGCCGGCGGTATTTAAAGGACTGGAAGTCCCTGAGGTATTACGCTCGGGCAACCACGCCAAAATAGAGGAATGGCGAAAAAAACATTTGAGATAACCTCTACTCCTCAAATTCAGCCAAATCAAAAGAAATGCTTACATCCTGAATAAAAGCTATGAAACGCTTCGTAAATGTCTCTATATCTTTATCGGATAGATCTTTTAATGTGAGGCGTTTGAATAATTTTTCCGTCAGTTTTTCCTGTAAAGAAAACAATTGTGCATGACGATCAAATAAGTCATTGATTTTCTTCCGTTGTTCTTTTGTTTCACCCACAAAACAATCCCGAATCGCATCCACATTGCGTTCAAGTTGCTGCCATGCCCATACAAAATGCTTCTCATCTCTATCGCGAATCACCTGAATCATCTGACGTATATTGTCGGTGGCCATGTGCATTTTCTGTCGCTCCTGCTTGAGTAGCGTAGGATCCATATCGATAGCTTTACACGATACGCCAATCATATTATCACATTTTTTTGTGCTACCAAAGCTCGCTTTTTTGCCTGTTCAATGCTATAATAATACGAAAATAAAAATAAAAACGCGCGCATCAATGCACAAAAAACCACTCGACGAACTCTTGCAGGAGTTCAAGACATCAAAAGACGGATTAACAACAAAAGAAGCACTTTTTCGTCTTAAAAAATACGGATCAAACGAGCTTAAAGTAAAAAAGAAGACACCATGGTGGGTTCATTTTCTGAAAGAATTTACCGATTTAATGGTTCTCATTCTTCTCTTTGCGGCATTTATCGCGGGATTTGCAGGTGAAATGCGTGATGCCATTGTTATTCTTTTTATCGTTTTTGTGAATGCCATTATAGGCTTTGTTCAAAAATATAAAGCGGAAAAGGCAATCGAAGCATTAAAAAAACTTGTCGCCCCGACCGCGCGTGTTATACGCGACGGGAAAGAGCAGCAGGTTAATGCAAAAAATCTGGTACCGGGCGATGTTATTATCCTTATGGAAGGAGACAAGATAACCGCAGACGCCCGCGTTATAGAAGAGAATGAATTGGAAACCCAGGAAGCGGCACTTACCGGAGAATCCATGCCGGTACCAAAACACGCCGACACACAGGAAAATTTAAGAACCGGAGAAAAATCCAATATTGTTTATATGGGAACCGATGTGGTGCACGGATCAGGTAAAGCCATTGTCATTCATACGGGAATGGATACTAAATTCGGTCATATCGCCACCCTTACCACGACAACCAAAAAAGATAAAAGTCCACTTCAGCAAGAACTCTTTAGGATTGGTGTTTTTGTCGGGAAAATTACTCTTGCTATCTCAGCGGTGCTTATTGCGACCGGCTATTTCATACAGGGACAAGCGTTTGCAGACACCTTCCTTTTTGCCACCTCCGTCGCTGTTGCCGCCGTACCGGAAGGTCTCCCGGCAACCGTTACCATTGCTCTGGCAATGGGCGTACAACGTCTTGCTCGTAAACAATCGATTGTCAGGCAACTTGCCTCGGTGGAAACACTTGGGTCAACCACGCATATTTGTACGGATAAAACGGGGACTTTGACGAAAAACGAAATGACCGTGAAAGAAATGTATATGGACAACTACAACATAAAGATAAGCGGAGCGGGATATAAACCGGTGGGGTCACTTCTTATTAAAGGAAAGGACGGCAGATCTCACACCATCGGCGATTTCGATTCAAACGAAGAAGATTTTAAGAAACGAACCGAGAAACTTAAAACACTCAAAAAGGATGTTACACCATTATATAACGGTCTTGAACAAATCAGCGCCATCAGTGCGCTGTGTAATAACGCAACGCTCACCTCGGAACGCGTTCAGCATGAAAACAAATACACCATGCTGGGTGATCCAACGGAAGGATCGCTCCTTACCATGATACGCAAAATAGGGTTCAGCGTTGACCATTTTAATACACAATACGAAAAAAAATACGAACTTTCGTTTGACTCCACACGTAAACGAATGAGCGTTATCGAAGAGGAAAAATCAACGGGAGATTACTATATGTTTACCAAAGGAGCGCCGGATGAAATTCTTGAAATATGCAGCCATATTCTCATGAACGGACGTGTTATCAAGCTGGATAACGAGACAAAAGAAAAACTAAAAACCCGTAATGAAGAAATGGCTAAACGAGCACTTCGGGTTATCGGATTCTCTTTTAAGCAAATTGACAAAAAACAAAAATACCACGCTGAAACCGACGAAAACGATATGGTTTTTGTTGGAATGGTCGGTATGATCGATCCACCTCGAAGCGATGTTAAAAAAGCCATTTCTATGGCAAAAAGAGCCGGCATTAAGGTCTATACCGTTACCGGAGATCACGGTTTAACCGCAGAAGCCATTGCCAAACAAATCGGCTTGGTAAGTGACAACGATAAACACCGTATTATTACCGGACGTGAAGTTGAAACCATGTCGGAAAAGGACATTCAAAAACTGTTCGAGCACGATAAGCATGGTGTTATTTTTGCCCGAACCGCACCGGAAGATAAATTAAAAATAGTATCAGCTCTAAAAAAGAGCGGACATATTGTTGCCGTTACCGGTGATGGCGTGAACGATGCACCGGCACTCAAAAGAGCGGACATTGGTATTGCCATGGGAATAACAGGCACCGATGTTAGTAAAGAAGCATCCAACATGGTCCTTGCGGATGATAGTTTTTCAACTATTATCAATGCGGTTAAAGAAGGGCGAACCATTTATGAAAACTTAAAGAAATTTATCTTCTATATTTTCTCATGTAATATCGGAGAACTTATCACTGTTTTCTCTGCTATTATTCTGGGGCTCCCGGCTCCACTGACCGCCATTTTAATTTTAAGTGTGGACATCGGAACGGACGTTTTGCCGGCACTGGCGCTGGGTATAGACACGCCGGAAAAAGGTATTATGAGCGAATCCCCGCGTGACCCAAAAGCGAAAATCATGAACAAATCGTTTGTAGGACGATTTCTCTATGTGGGATTTTTTATCGGATTGATCGTTGTTGGCGCATATTTCTGGTCTCTTTTCTCACAAGGATGGCAGTGGGGTCAAATGCTCGACCACGATTCTGCAATGTACATTAAATCATCAACATTCGCATTCGCCGTCTTAGTTCTTATTCAAATGGTTAATGCGTACAATTCGCGAAGCTCTTATCAATCGGTCTTCTCACTCGGCTTTTTATCAAATCTTTATTTAATGGGAGCGGTATGTGTTTCACTGGGTGTTGTTTATTTACTTGTGGAAGTGCCGTTTTTCCAAGAATGGGTACATACAACAAGCCTGGAATGGTATGAATGGATGGTTATTATCGGAGCCTCGTTTGCCATTTTGCTAGTTGAAGAACTACGCAAACTTGTAGTACGATCTAGTATGAAACGTAAGAACGCTCATGCTTAAAACATTTATACGCCAGAATAACCCTGACTATCTTCGCGTAAAGATCCTGCCAAAGTCACCTAAAAACGAGGTGGTGGATATTTTAGATGACGACACTATAAAAATACGAATACAAGCCGTTCCGGAAAAAGGAAAAGCCAACAAAGAGCTCGTGAAGTTTTTATCAAAAGAGCTTGATTTACCAAAGGAGAACGTTCAGATTATTAGCGGCAAAAACGACCCACTTAAGTTAATTAAAATAGTTTGAAAAAAGACCGCGCATTATATCTACTAAAGAAACATCACCTTAGACCCAACAAGTCACTGGGGCAGAATTTTTTGTTGGACGAAAATGTGCTGGATAAGGTTGTTGAAGCGGCTGACATCAACCCACAAGACAATATAATAGAAGTTGGACCTGGACTTGGTGTTCTTACACGAAAACTAGCCGAAAAAGCAAAACACGTTACAGCGATAGAGCTCGATAGAGGCCTCGTCGCACTTTTAGAACGCGAAAACGAGCAGCTCGAAAACGTCCAATTCGTTCATCAGGATGCGCTAAAGTACGATCCGCCACAAGCCCTCAGTTACAAACTCGTGGCCAACATCCCCTACTACATTACTT
>WJKT01000073.1 GCA_014728955.1 Candidatus Peregrinibacteria bacterium | reverse complement strand
GTATGCGTCCATCTACATCATGTATTTGTCCGAAACTGATATTGCCGTGATTACGAAAAGAAACCAGTCGACCGCATAGTTTCATCGTGTCTTTTGGTTTTTCCATAATAGCTTCGGTATCGCGAACTCCTTTTTCTTCGCCGATTTTCAGTGCTTCACGTGTCGTGTGTGTTCGTTCATACATGTCCGGATACGGATTGACGCCCCGTTCGCGGATATCGTGCAATTTCTGGAGACGATCCTGATATTCATTAGATGCATCGGTGGGTTGGTGTTTCGTATTCATAATAAGAACGATTAAATCGTTATATACTCTACAATAAATAAACCTTTTCTAAAAGAGAATTAAACGGCCATTGCGTAATCTTCAGCCTTGTGTTTTCGATCGATAGTCATAAATTTCATTTGTTCTTTCTTGAATGCCAGTTCAATTTTGCCGGTTGGTCCGTTTCTGTGTTTTCGGATATAGATATCGGTAATGCCCGCTCGATCGGTATCTTCTTCATAATAATCTTCCCGATAGAGCATCATGACAACATCCGCATCTTGCTCGATAGCACCCGATTCACGTAGATCCGATAATTGAGGGATTTTACTTGGTCTCATTTCAACCGCACGAGAAAGCTGTGAAAGAGCGATAACCGGTATTTTCAACTCACGTGCGAGTCCTTTTAATGATCGGGATATATCGGAAATTTCCTGTACACGGTTAGACATATTTCCAACATTTTTACCGCTGGACATCAATTGCAGGTAATCAACAATAAGTAAATCAAGACCGTTTTCCATTTGCAGACGTCTTGCTTTTGCTCGCAGTTCCGCAATTGAGCCGCCAATCGAATCATCGATAAAAAATTTCATGGAATTAAGCTCATCCATAATACCGCCGATTTTACTAAAATCTTCATCGGTCAATTTACCGGTTCTCATTTTCCACGAATCAACACCGAGTAACGAACAGAACATTCGTTCAACCAATTGTTCTTTTGACATTTCAAGAGAAATCATGCCGACACACTTTTTATGACGAGCTACGTTTTGCGCTATATTAAGAGCGAAAGCTGTTTTACCCATCGATGGACGTGCGGCAAGGATAAGTAAATCTGCCGGTTGCATACCGGACAAAATATTATCAAGATCTCTAAATCCGCTTGGAATACCGCGATACTTATCTTTACTTTCAGGATCATGAAGGTCGGCCAGTTTTTCATATGTTTGACTTAATACGTCTTTAACATGAACAAACCGGTCTTTAATAAACGTCTGTGAGACATTAAAAAGTGCTTTTTCAGCTTCTTCAAGCAAATTTTCAACCTCGTCGGTTTCTTGATATCCGAGAGAGGTAATGGTATCTCCGGCTTTAAGCAGTTTTCGCAAAATTGCCTTTTGCTTAATAATGGTTCCATACTGAAACACATGTGAGGCGGTGGGGACTTCCGAGGTAAGTTCTGCTATATATGAAGCGCCTCCCACCATATCAAGCTCTTTTTTATCTTCCAGCAGTGACGTTAACGTGAGTACATCAATAGGCTGTCGTTTTTCAAAAAGTTCAACAATTGCTCGATACAGTGTCGCATGTTTTTCGTGATAGAAATCTTCATCCGTAATTAAATCGGCAATTTTAATAATTGCATCTTTGTCGATAAGAAGTGCTCCAAGAGTCGAACGTTCTGCCTCCAGGCTGTGTGGGGGGACGTGGGAGATATCTTGATTCGGGGCCATAGATAATCACGGTGAATTAAAGGGTTTTTATTGTACGCCGAAATAGAATAATTTCAAAATTTTTTTATATAATGCTTAGACAACTATGACAAAATGGCTTCATGAAAAGATTAATCGGCACCAAAGGAGAGCGTTATGCGGCACTGTTTTTACGAAAAAGAGGCTATTGCGTTATACATCAAAACGTTTATACGCCCCGGAGTGAAATTGATATTATTGCTCGTAAAGATGCTACGTTGTGTTTTATTGAAGTCAAGGCACGAAAGACACTATGTTGCGGCCTCCCCGAAGAATCCTTAACCACGCGAAAATATCGGTTGTTAATAAAATCGGCATGGTGGTATATGCATCATTACGGATATACGGGGTTATGGCGAATCGACCTTATCGCCCTTTTGATGAATTCCTTTGATGAAGTTGAGGATATAAGGCATTATAGACATGTAGCTTTATAAATAGCAGCCATGCGTATATCAATGGACAACAATCGTTTGATGGGAATGATTATTCTCGTAGCAATGGCATTCGTTGGAGTGGTGTATGCCGCGTGGGTTTTGTTCTTTAACAAAGGTCAGGTTCTTGTTGAAGGAGTCCCTCCCTTCACGATTCAGTTTAACGGTCAAGCCGAGCAATGTCTTGAGGATCAATGCGTATACGATATGGCGGCGAAACGGTATAGCTATGTTATTTCCAAAGACGGTTATTTTGATCAGAAAGGCACGATAGAGGTAAAACGGGGAAAACAGGTGATGATATCGTATGAAGCGACTTTTGAAGCCAAGACGCTGTTAGCGGTTGATTATCCGCTCCCTTCTCTGCCCGCCGGGTACGCAAATTATCAGGATGCTTTAAATGAACTTTCATTATTTCATTTGATTCAGGATGAATATCAGTTACTTCGATTACCCAAAAAAATTCGCGACATCGTGTTTGCTCCTTCGGGTACACAAGCCATTGTATTGGAGGAGGAGGCCGCCTTGTATTACGATACGCAGACCTACGAACAAACCGACTATGATATGCTTGCTGATGCGTATACTGTGGAATGGAATGATGCGGAGAATGCACTTTATGCAATTGTGTTTGATGATGTTTCCAAAAAAGATGCTCTTGTCCGTATGAGTCTTTCTGATGAAACTGTGGAAAAGGAAGTCTATTTTTTACGAGATATAGATACATATGATTTGTCTGTTTCTCCGGATGAACGGTATGTCATGCTTGTTGACACAACATCGCCGATTCACATTGTGTATATAATTGATCGAGAGGAAATGACGAGGAACAATATTTTCGAGGGACATGCGGTGCACGCGGGTCTCTGGTCACGAAACGGACGATACGTTGTGTTTGAAGGGCGTGAAAAACAAACGGATGTCAATCACTTATGGCTGTATGACACACAAACGGCGGTTTCCTCGAAACTGACGTTTTACACACCGATCGAATTAATGACTGCGGCTCCTGAAGAAAAAGCGTACATGGTTTCAAGCGATGAATATACGTTAAGTGGGCAAGCCAGACCGTACTTTTCTCATTTTGATACAGCCAAGCACGCACTTACGCTGGATGAGTTAACACAAGAGTCTTCTTATAGTTTGCATGAATTTTCTTTTTCGGATAGGCAAACGTATTTTGTAACCGATATTTCGGAGAGTATTGATGGAGCAATAGAACGTATAGAAGCCGATACACCCGGATCGATTGTGCGAATTTTGGTTGATGATCGATATTATGACATAAAGGTTCGGGAATAAATTATATATCCTTTAGAATTTCTTCATAAAAGCAGGCAATTATAGTGATGTCTAACCATTGTTATGCATCTATATTGCGCTGCTATTGACGGATTTAATCTTACCCTCACCCATGTTGAGGCCGATGTGGCTCAGGGGTTGCCGTGTTGTTCTATTGTCGGGTTGGGAGACGTCTCTATTAAAGAGGCCAGGCAGCGTATTCGTCCTGCTATTAAAAACAGCGGCTATCATTATCCCTTACGACGAATGGTCATCAATTTGTCTCCCGCGCATATAAAAAAGCACGGGTCTTTGTTTGACGTGCCTATTGCATTGAGCATTTTATACGCTTCCGGGCAAGTGAAAACCGCTCGGCATACTGCCGTATTTTGTTGTGGAGAGCTTACCTTAAACGGAAATATTCGCCGTGTTCCGGGAGTGTTTGCATTGGTTCATTGTGCAAAACAACATGGTTTTAAGCAGGTTATTGTTCCATATGATAACCGGAATGAAGCCGCATGTATTGATGGTATTAATGTCTATGCCGCCAAAACATTGCGTGAAGTTGTTGCTATCATTACACAAGGTGGTACAAAGCCGGTTTCGCTCAAAAAACATACAGCTCATCGGGTACAAGCGGCGATTGATATGGCGGACATTCGGGGTCATCAGGTACCGAAACGTGCCCTTGAAATAGCGGCGGCGGGGCGGCACCATGTGTGTCTTGTGGGACCTCCGGGAACAGGTAAAACAATGTTGGCAAAAGCGATTCCCGGTATTATGCCTCCTCTGGATAAAGAAAGTATTACGGAGCTGTGTATGATCTATTCTTTGGCCAATAAAGGAAATTGGTCGTCTTTTCTTCATGCTGCCAGACCGTTTCGTCACGTGCATCATTCCGTTTCGACCGCAACATTACTTGGCGGTGGAATGCCGGTACAGTGTGGAGAAATGAGTCTTGCGCATAAGGGCGTGCTTTTTCTTGATGAATTTGCCGAATTTAATACGAAACAACTGGAAGGGCTTCGTGAGCCACTTCAGGAAGGTGTTGTTCGACTTGGACGTCGGGGACGTATGCATGTGTTTCCGGCACAAGTGCAATTGATTGCAGCTATGAATCCATGTCCGTGCGGTTATCATGGCGATCGAGAGAAGCGCTGCCTATGCACGCCATATCAAATAAAGCGATTTTATAAAAAAATATCCGGTCCCATTATTGACCGGATTGATATTGTCATCGATGTTCCCCGGGTTGATGCTCATCGGATTTTAAACGGCGTAAAAGATGAAACGTCATTGACGATTCAAAAACGAGTTCATAACGTATGGCGTATGCAAAAAAAACGCGGTTTGCGTAATGCCGAGATAGAATTAAAACATTTACATACCTCTATTCCAATACGTACGGAAACTCGTCAATTTGCCGAGCAGGTGCAAAAAAAACTTGCGCTTTCCACTCGTTCTTATGTAAGCCTTATTCGCATTGCCCGTACTATAGCGGATTTGGATCATGCGACATATATAGAAAAATCACATCTTGCCGAAGCGGTGCAATACAAAAAAATCAGCTATATATAGCCAGTGCGTCTTGTGCACATTTAATAACAGTATTTGCGTAATCAATGTCCTGTCGCGTTACTCGTTTTTGTTGTAAAAATTGGGGGCTTGTATAGTATTTTCGAAAAGAAACAATCTCTTCCGGAACGGGATCCCCGTTGTATTCAAGATGGTTTTGTGTTGTTTCAAGAAGAATCACAACGGCACTAAACCAATTTTTTTGACATTTACGAAGTGAGTCGTTCTCTGTTCCGTGTACGATATGCTCCGGGATATCTTCCGCATAATCGTTAAGAGCATGCGTTAAAAGTTCCATTGTTTCAGTTGCCGAGAACCGAGGTTCTTCGGGAATATATGCTTCAGGTGTTTCCACGAGTCGAGGGGTTAGTTATTGACCATAACCGACAACGGTTACGTAATCGCCCCGTATCGGATAGTCATTCAGACTGTACAAAGGGCGATTTTGTTTCGTCAATTCTAACCCATAAGGATTTTCGATTTCAACATAAAATCTCGAACCCGGTTTTGCCGTATCGTTCAGTGTTAATTTAACGGTATATACTTTGCGCATACCCTGTTTCAGTACCGAGGTGAAATGTTTAAATGAAAAAATGTTTTCTTGTATTCGTGTTGTTGCTATTTTCTCCTCTCCTTCGTACAGTTTGGCATGTACAAACATATCGTTGTCAACGGTACCGTGTACGGCAAGCTGCAGGCGTTTTAAAAGCAGTACATCTTCGTATGAAGATATCTCAAAAGAAAAAATAGGGATATCTCCTTCTCCCGGGGCAATATAATAGCCGCCGTATTCGCTGTGAACGGGTTTTATGTGATATGTCGATGATAAGGGAAACGCCTCCATTGCCATTGATGCATGGCCACTGACGTTAGCGCTCACGATGTCGGGATTTAATTTTGCTTCCGTAAATGATTGTATGGAAAATGCTGCAAAAACCAAGGTAAGCAGCACAACAATATTCCACACTTTATGCTCAAAATGTGAAATTGTTTGCACGGTATGTATGAGCCTTGCTTTAAACCTCTTCATCTTCGTGTTGCGGTAATTGTTTAATAATAACGATGTCTCCGCCGGCCGCATTAACGGCGTCCATAAATACATTATAACGATAACTGAAATCTTTTCCTTGTCGGGTTCCCACATCGTTGGTGATAATATTTGTTGGTGTATAACCGATAACCGTTAGCATATGATATCCCGGATATGGATAGTACGGATTTTGTAAAACATCTCCCATAATCGGTACGATAACGGGGTAGCCTTGAGATACGGCTTTTTTAATATCCGTAATGTTCGCATCGTAAATAATCGTTATATCTTCAAGCGGGTAGTCATAATAACCATTAATAAAATCTTTCAGCTCATTTGCGTAAATATCTTTATGTTCACCAAAATTTTCTTCCTGCCAGGCGATCATATCCAGAATGGTCTCATGTGCGGTATGGACATCCGGATCGGTTACGTCCTGAATATAGTAATGGGCCTGCAGGACCGCCGCTTCTTCGCAACTTTCTTCATGGTGTACCCAATTTGCTTCCGTTTGTAGCGGAGCTTGGCATATAAACGGAACGGTTAAATATGCGTTTTCCAATATGGTTATTTCTTCTTCAAAGGTTTCTTCAATGTCTTTGGGTAGCTTTGCAAAATTGTCTATTGTGTTGTCAAGCACATCTTCTTCAAGGATTTGTGCCATTACATCCTCATTTTCTTGTTCAATTTGTATACGATTCCAATAGGCGATAAATTTTGGATAGCCGATAAACGCGGCACCACAGACAATTCCGAATGCAATAAACAATATATAGATCGGCCACTTTTTGGTTTTATGAGAGTGAGATGAGGGAGAAGAATGATTCACGATGAACGTTTTATATATTTGGAAATAATGGTAGTAAAAAATGCTAATTCCGGACAACGAAAGAATGCCGTTATAAGCAAATATATCAGGGTTCCCACTATAACGCGAATGACTTGAAGCGTCAAAAATGAGATAGACACATAGCGGGGTAAGAATGCTACAACAATTCCCATGATAAAGACTGCACATCCAATTTTTAACATTTTGACGAAAAATGACCGTATTGAAAAATATGATAATTTATTCATAAAAAAGAGAACGAGCAACAACAGTTGCACGCTTGTTCCCAGTAAAAAGGCTATTGGCAAGGCGTTGACACCTATGATTTGTGCTGCGAGAATACAAAAAGCAATGTTGATACTGTAGCCCGTTAGTGCAAACAGCATGGGATATATCGTATTTTTGTATGCGTAATATCCCCGTGCAAACAAGTGAACCAATCCTTCGACGGGAATGGACAAAATGAAAAAGAACAACACTCCGGACGTGAGTGTTACTGCCGAGGAGTCAAACGCTCCTCCTTTTAAGATAATTTTAATCACCTCCTGATGTAGCAATAACATACCAACGGTTGCCGGTATGGCAAAAAATAAAATCTTTTCCAGTGTGATTTGAAAATCTTCCGAGAATTTCCGTGATGCATGGTTGTGTGCATGGTCGCTTAAAAAGGGAAATATCGCGGTTGCAAATGCTATACCGAAAAGACTTACCGGAAAGCTCTGCAAATTACGTGCATAATTGAATGCTGCTACACTTCCCTCAGCCAGAGTGTAGGCGACCAGAGTATAGACAAAAAGCATTGCCTGCCATCCGATCAAATTAACGGTTTTGGGAATCATCAGCCAGAAAATATTACGAACACCCTTATGTTTTAATGAGAGTGTCGGTTTAAAGGCGTAATTGATGGTGAGAATATTGAGAAGACGAATAGACAGGTGTAAGAGTGCCCCGATAATCGCCCCTACTGCCGCGGCATAAATGCCAAGGTGCTGGTGCAGCATAATAATGCCCACAATGATGCCCATGTTATATAAAAACCCCGATAGTGCGTAGGCTAAAAAATGCTTGTGGGTAATCAAAATACTACCCAATGCGTTGCTGATACAAAATAAAATTGGAGATAAGAGAAGAATTCTTGTCATGGTAATGATGAGTGTTTGATCGGAGGGAGACGTATTGGTAAACAGTGCCGGAATAATAAAGGGAGCGAGTATGAACACAATAATTCCGATGCCTCCCAAGACCAGTGTCCCCATGGTAATAACAGTATTGGCAACAGCATAGGCTTCACGTTTATCTTGTTTCAGATAACTGGTAAAGACGGGAATAAACGCAACGGAAAGGGCTCCGGCGATAAACACATTAAACAATAAATCGGGAATAAGAAACGAGGCGTTATATGCATCGGTAAGATGTGTTGCACCAAAGGTATGAGAAAGTGTACGGTCGCGAAGAAGCCCTGCGGCGTAACTTAACATTGACGCAAGCATGAGCAAAAAAGCTGCTTGACCCGATTTTTGAGACCTAAATATTTTGCTTAACATACTTTTAGTATATAATGCACACTGCTCATGAAAGCAATTCATATGCCAAAATATATTGTCAAAGGAGGAAAAAAATTGCATGGATCGATTCAGATAAGCGGATCCAAAAATGCCGCATTGCCTATTCTGTGTGCGACATTGCTTGCGAAAAAACCGGTAACATTAAAGAATATTCCCAACATTGCCGATATTCACGCAATGATTTCTATTTTAAGAACAATAGGTGCGGATATTGAATATCGTGATAAGACAATTACTGTTGATACGAAAAACGTTAAAAATCAATATATTTCAAATGAAGGCAAACACTGTATGCGAGCGTCAATTTTATTGCTTGGTCCGCTTATGGCTCGCTTTAAAAAGGCCAAAATGGCGTTTCCGGGTGGATGTATTTTGGGAAAACGGCCTGTAGATACCCACTTGTATGCACTGGAAGCGTTGGGTGCCGAAGTCATTGATGCCAAACAGGATATCGAAATGAAAACAGATGGTCTGCGCGGAGACGATGTGGTAATGTCCGAGCTTAGCGTTACGGCTACGGAAAATGCAATTATGGCTGCAGTAACGGCTCGTGGAAAAACCATCATACGATTGGCTGCCGCTGAGCCGCATGTGCAAGATTTATGTCATTTCTTAAATTCTATTGGTGCGGATATAACGGGTATTGGAACACATACGTTAGTCATTAACGGGGTGAACTCTTTACAGGGTGGAGAGTATGCGATTACCGGTGATTATCTTGAAGCGGGAACATTTATTATCGCTGCCGTACTTACGAATGGAGATGTAACGGTGCAGGGAATCGATCCTCATCATTTGGACAGTTTTTGGCAAAAACTATCCGAAGTTGGTGCATCGTATGAACTAAAAGATAATGCGGCGCATATTAAACCTCATGGAACACTGAAAGCGGTTGGACAATTACGAACGGCTGTCCATCCGAGTTTCCCGACCGATTTGCAGGCGCCGTTTGCAGTATTGCTTACCCAGGCACAGGGAGACAGTAAAATATTTGAAACTTTGTTTGACGGACGATTAAATTATTTGGCGGAGCTTGAAAAGATGGGGGCAAAATTTGAAATGCTCAATCCTCATCAGGCAATTATTAGCGGGAAAACAAAACTCAAGGGAGTGCCGATCTCAAGCTGGGATATTCGCGCAGGTGCGGCAATGGTTCTTGCAGCGCTTGTTGCAAAGGGCGAAACCGAAATTAGCAATATAGGATTTATCGATAGAGGATACGACAATTTAGAGGCAAAACTTCAAAAATTGGGTGCTGAAATTGAACGGGTATAACTATTAATTACAGCATAAATTCAATTCTGCCTTCCATATCATTTCGTCTGACCTTGATGGTTTTTTTAACAAATTTTTCTAATGCTTTTTTGTGCGGATGTCCAAAACTGTTATTGGCACCGCTTTGAATAACGACAGTTTTCGGTTTAACCGCATCCAGGAATTCATCACAGCTTGCCGTTTTGCTCCCGTGATGACCTGCTTTGAGGATATGAGCTGATAAATCGAATCCGGATTCAAGCATCTCGTGTTCTTCTTCTGTTTCCGCATCACCCGTGAGCATAACAACCTTACGGGGCGTAATTATCCGCATGGCCAAAGAGGCATTATTAAGATTTTCGAATGATTTTCCGGCCATGACATGGAAAGGCCACACAATATCCAAATACAAAAAGCTTCCGATTTTCACGTCGTGATGGGCTTGCGCATAGTAAATGGGGATTTCCCAAACATCGCAAAGATGCAAAAACTCCTGATAGTACGTATTGCTCGAAGGGGTGCCAACAAGTATTACCTTCCCGATATCAAAGCGTTTTACCACTTCAACAAGTCCGTTTACATGATCCGCATGCGGATGGGTAAGAACCAGAATATCGATACGTCTACTGTACCGGGGAAGAACGGCAGCAAGCTCTTCCACAACAGAGCTCGTTGGTCCGCCGTCGATCAATACTACATAGTCATCGGGTGTGCGAATAAAGATACTGTCTCCTTGTCCGACATCCAAAAACGAAAGCTGTATATCGTGGCGTGGCAGGTTCACGCTACAAATACCGACTAATGCAAAGCATATGCAGATTAAAAGCCAAACACGTTTTCTCATGACGTTATGCTACCGCCTGTATATAAATTGTTTTTAAAATTATACTAAAAAAGCCGACTCTTTAATGAGCCGGCTCATTTAGTTTTTCTATATCAATTATTTTTTCTTTTTGTTTCGAAATGCCGCGAGCCCCATAGAAGCTCCAATCAAAAGTCCTACTCCCATGCCGGTTTCGGGAAGCATGATATGAGTTATCATACCGTCACTTTCGTTTCCTTCGACATCCTTTGTGGTAACTTTGAAGTAGTATTCGGTTCCCGGTGTTAATCCGGTTACTTCAACTTCTTCACGATCAACGCCGAGCGGTGTCCCCGCATCATAGTTGTTGCCACCATCGGTACTTTTATAAAGAATTTGATCAATGATTGACGGATCATCGGGCATGTCCCATGTAAGACGAACAACAAGGTCATTTAATAGTGTTGCCACGAGATTCTGTACATTTTCGGGAGTTAGTGCCATGCCGTCATCGTCATCCATCATATCGTCAAGAGGATTATCATCCATTGGATCGTCCATATCATCTGCACCATCAACGCTTCCCATAAATGTAGCGGTGTTTGCAAGGTCATCGATTTCGTTACCCGCTTCATCAAGAACACCGGTAACAATAACCGAATATTCAACGTCTTCTTGATCCGATGTTTCAATCATCATTACTGAACCCGTATCGTCTCGTTCTACACTCATAATTGAAAGTTCATTGGTTGCGTCATCAGCTTCTGAAATAAAGAAGTTAAGTTCCGGATCGCTATCTAAAATAACCGGTTCCGAAAATACTAATTGAATACTATTCATATCAAGCGCTTCAGCAGAAACAACGGTTGGTGCTTCAAAATCTTCTTCCGGTAAATCTCCGGTAAGGTCAGAGCCCGGTTCAACAGTACTTCCGATAAATGCCGCTGTATCAGAAGTTCCGCTTACAATCGGGTTTCCTACAGTATCCTCTATTTGAATACCCGCGGTAAGAATATATTCCGCTCCACCTTCTTGTGGATCTGTTGTTAATAGGACAGTTTGTCCAAGTACGTCATCCGGATCCATTTCAACGGTGTTTACCGCCAATGTTTCCGAGGTGGCGTTATTGATAATGCTGAATGCCGTTTCCGGTTCATCTGCCGGTAAAACAACAGCTTCAGAAAATTCAATAGAAACGGTTTCATTATCGAGCGCTTGTGCGTCACTTACGGTAGGAGGTTCTTCATCGGCAGCACCGTGGCTCGCTTCAGGGGCTTCGCCATATGATTCATCAGGTGTGCCATAGACCTCGTTACTGTAGTTTTCACTTTCATTGCCGGCCGCATCATAAGCGGTGATGGCAAAATATATTTCTTCTCCGTTTTCAAGATCTTCAACGAGATATTCGATAACGTCTCCCGCATCGATTACATCATTTGAATATTCTCCTTCTTCAGCGGTTACCGATTCAGGACCGGAATAAATGTTATACCCGACCACTTCAGTATCGTCGGTTGCAACATCCCAGCTAAGGAGTACTGCCTGGTCGTATACTTCGATTTGAAGATTTTCAACGTCATCAGGCGGCATAATGTCTTCATCAAGACCTTGTGCACTTACTTGAGGAACAATGGTCAGCGTCAGAAAGACGGCAGCTACCAGAGTTGCTAAGTAAAAAAGCGGTTTTTTGTGTGCGGCACTTTTTTGCATGTGTTTTTGTGTTAATTTTATAAATCTCTAAATTATAGCAAAAATAGCCGCTTAATTCAAACAAAAAGCATGTAAATGTGTACAAAGTCTCCGGTTACTTTTTCTTTTTTTTCTTCTCGATACGTACACGCACAATTTTATTATCGTGCATTTTAAGAATTTTAACCGTAGCATGGGGGAGTTTAATCTTCTCCCCTTCTTGTGGAAAACGATGTAGTTTGTCCAGTATGTATCCGCTTATAGGATCTTTTTCGTTGCCGCGAATTTTAATATTGAGATAGTCATTGATGTCTTCAAGTTTTGTAATTCCGTGCGCAATAATTTCATAATCGCTTACCTTTTTAATAGGCATTTCTTCAATATCCGATTCGTCGATAATTTCCCCGACAATTTCCTCAAGAAGATCTTCCAGAGTTACAATACCGGCTGTTCCTCCATATTCGTCAATAACAATTGCCAGATGTGTTCGCGCGTGTTGAAATTCTTTAAAGAGAATGTCGATTTTTTTGGAACGAGGGACAACAATGGGCTTTTTAAGTTCAACATTTTCCAGCTTTTTATGTGCATGATGTTTTTCCGAAAGAATAAGAACATCTTTCAGTGTAATAATGCCCACAATATGATCAATGGTTTCCTTATAAACCGGAATACGGCTGTGTGATTTGCGAATCACAAAATCAATAGTTTCCTGCAACGTTGATTCAATAGGCAGCGCATCGATTGAAACGCGCGGCGTCATTACATCTTCAACTTTAATATCATTAAATCGCAGTACATTTTGCAGAAGCTCTTTTTCCGCTTTTAAAATCGAACCTTCTTCGGCGCCTATATCGATGATGGCTTTAATTTCCTCTTCACTTACCTGTTGTTCGGCGATGTCACTTCCCAGTCGTTTAATTAAAAACGATACAATTTTATCCAAAAACCAGATAATCGGCGAAAAGAGTATTTGCATTATATACAAAGGTCGTGCCGCAATAAGCGATAACCGCACGGAATACTTGGTGGCAAACGATTTTGGGGTGATCTCCCCAAAGATAAGAATAAAAAGTGTCATGACACCGGTTGCGATACCCAGTCCCGATGAGCCGAACGCTTGTGTGAAAATAACCGTTGCCAGCACTGAAGCACCAATATTAACCAGATTATTACCGATAAGAATGGTAATAAGTAGCCTGTGC
>WJKT01000072.1 GCA_014728955.1 Candidatus Peregrinibacteria bacterium | reverse complement strand
TGAGCATGTACGGGACAATACCCATTCCATGCCAGTATTTTTGCCGAAGAGATCTCGTCTTCCGAAAGCCCCCCGTTATCTTTTTCACGTTCCCACAAAGTCGCATCGACCCCCATAGTCCTTGCTGTATTTGTACTTAAATATCTATCAGGAAAGAAAAATATTCGTTTTCCATCGCGAATAAGCTTTTCCAAAATCACTTTTGCATTTGCAGACGTACAAACATATCCATCCTTTCGACCACAAAACGCCTTAACATCAGCCGAACTGTTTATGTATGTAACCGGCACAAAATCATCACCCATTCCCATTTCCTCCAGCTCATGCCATGCCTTTTCCACTTCTTTCATCGGAGCCATATCCGCCATGGGGCAACCCGCTGTTATATCGGGCAAAATGACTTTTTGAGAGTCAGATGTAACCATGTCTGCTGTTTCCGCCATAAAATAAACACCACAAAAAATAATATATTCAGCCGTTGATTTTGCTGCTTCTTTAGATAAATAAAGAGAATCCCCCACTCTGTCCGCAAAGCGAATAACCTCGTCACGCTGATAATGATGTCCTAAAATCATAACTTTTTCACCACATTCTTTTTTCAGTGTGGTAATTTTTGATATTGCTTGTTTATCCGATAGCGCTTTATACTTTTCAGGAAGCATGTTATAAGGTTACTGGCCTAGGATTTTACCATGAATAAAACACGTACTCAAATTGCAAACGAATTGTTCAACCAGGGAGATCGCCTGTCAATTGCCGATCCCGTCTATAAACAATGGATTTTTCGTTACACATTTTTAGAATTGGAAAAAGATTTAGGAGAACATGGAGATATCACCACCGACGGTCTTTCTAAACGAAATACCACAATTGCTGCCCGCGTTTACGCTAACACTTCAGGTGTTGCCGCGGGGCTCAGTGAAATAAATTACTTTCTTGCAGCAAGCAATCCCGTTTTCAAACCCGGAATAAAAAAAATCGCCATTACACAAGAACTATCCGATGGCTCCACATTTAAAAAAGATGATGTTCTGCTTGAATGCAAAGGAAGAGCGCAAGACATATTAAAAGTTGAACGCGTTATGTTAAATCTGCTCCATCATATGTCAGGTATAGCAACTCACGCACAATCAATAGTAACCCAAGCAAAAAAAGCAAATAAAAATGTACTGATCGTCCCCACACGCAAAACCACCTGGGGACTCCTCGACAAAAAAGCTGTTCATATCGGTGGCGGCGGTACTCATCGTCTGGATCTTTCCGATGCGGTTTTAATAAAAGATAATCATTTGGCACTGTACAACAATGATCTGCGCAGTCTACTTCTCGATTATCATCCACCAACCTCTCCTTATCGATTTTTTGAAATTGAAATCGATACAAAAAATACGGCCCTGCCTATAGCACACGTCATTCGGGATCTGCAAAAAAACAATGCACTCCCCGACCCCGCCGTTATTATGTTCGACAATATGAAGCCCGGCGATATCGAAAAACAAATTGCTCTTTTTAAAAAAGCACACCTGTACGATCACTTTATTTTTGAAGCATCGGGGGGTATAACAAAAAAATCCGTGCAAAGCTATGCCCGTAGCGGCGTTGATGTGATTTCAATGGGATCATTAACGCAAACCCTGCACCCTATCGACCTTTCCTTGGAAATTGGTATGCCATAAGATCCCAGGGCTCTCTTTTTATCGAGCCATAAGGTGCAAATGAACATGAAAAATAATTTGCCCCGCTTCTTTTCCAACATTAAATTGCAGCTGATACCCCTTAGCATCGTTTTTGGCTGCAAGCTTTTTTGCAACCATAATAAGATGCCCCATCAACGCTTCGTCCTCTTCTGCAATATCGGCAACTGAAGCTATATGTTTTTTGGGAACAACTAAAAGATGTACGCGTGCTTTTGGATTAATGTCCTTAAAAGCAACACATAGATCATCCTCGTATACTATTTCGGAATCAACTTCTTTATTGATGATTTTACAGAACAAGCAGTCGGGCATAGCGACTCACGGTTATTCTTTGAGTGATTTATCCAATGAATACATCGCTCTACCAACTCTCACAAAATGTGCATTTTTCTGTAAATTAAGCGATATAGTTCCTTTTTTAACATGTCTTTGCTTCAACACTCCTTTAATAATCTCCTGCTTACTCATAGGGCTTTTTTTATCAAGAAGGTCCTCAATAACATCAGCTACTGTACCTTTTTTGAAACCCCATTCTTTTAACGCGTATAAACCGCGCCCGACCAATACAAATTGATCATATCGAATGAGTTCATTATGAACCGCTTGCGTCGTAACCACCTTCTTATCAAAATCAGCTTCAGCAATTTTATTAGCTATTTCAATAAAATGAAGTGGTTTTTTATGTTCTTTAAGTACAATGTATGCTTTATCTCTAATACTGCGCGGATTAATATGCCTCCAGCTCATCAACCCAAAACCGTTTTTCATCTTTTTCAGACGTTTATCACACTCAAGTGACGAGATAACGGTTTCTTTTTCTATTGAGATATCTTTATTTGCCAATACTTTTTGTACATGTTCGGCAAGTGTTTTATTATCAACAACATCCCCCTTCTTATTAAGGAAGGAAACACCAGCTTTAATGATTTCATTCACCATTGGTTTTGTAATTCCTTCTAATCTCCAAAAAGGTTTATATCGATTGCTTTTATCGGTTTTTTCCAGTTCGGGCGTAATATTAAGTGCAAGACGTATAATATGAGCATCAACCTGATTGCTACTCCCTATAACATTTAAAATGTCGCTAATCAGGGATTTTTCCGTACTTACACCACCTTTCCCCTCCATAATATCTTTTGCTACCAAGCTCACTTCATTTAATTTGGTACTGCTCACCGTTCGTCTCAATTTACCGAGAGCGATTTTTTCGATTTGTCTAATTCGTTCTCGAGTAACAGAAAATTGCTGCCCAATTTTTTCGAGCGTCATTTTGGGCTTATTGTTGAGACTAAAGCGTTTCACGATAACATCTTTTTCTTTCTGACTTAAAACCAGAAAGATATCCTCCATAATTTCGGATAAATTAAGCTTTTTTATGGAAACACTTCGTGAACTTTGCGGTACTTTGTTATTCATAAGAAGTGATGGTATAGGCTAAAGTGCTAATAACATATTCGTTCTCAATTAATATGTCAAGCAAGATAATTGATATATATGCAAAATTATTTTAAAAGAAATTTGGACAAAGATATTAATCTATATTTTCACATTTGTCAAATGTTTTGTTTATCCCTACAGTACAGTCTATATATATTTTTCATTGACGCTGACAAACCTTTTTGGTACTTTTGTAGGGCTTTTGACATATTGGTTTTTTCACGCCGAGGTGGTGGAATTGGTAGACACGCTAGTCTTAGGAACTAGTGGGGCAACCCGTGGAGGTTCGAGTCCTCTCCTCGGCACCATTATTGTGGATAGTATTATAGAGATCGCTGGATTGCTTTAATCCTGATCTCTTTTTTTAGTACCCATTTTCCCTTTTCTTCATCCCAGCGATATTGTCTTTTTTTTAGTCGTGGACCAAAATATTCCCGTTTTGTTTCATCATTTGCGGGAGCGTGCTTTTCCAAATAATCACGTAATAAAAGAGGCTCCCCCTGCGGCATAGGAACAAAGGTTGTATCCAAAAATATATTCTCATGTACACTATCTCCTCTATCAAGGCACGTTTCGACATAATGCATATCGGGCTTCAATCCATTATAATGTAGCGCATGAGCACTCTGAAACATCGCCCTATCCCGCACACTTTCATAATCAACACCTTCACGTTTGAATAACGAAGTATTCATAAACTGCTTCCACTGCTGTGATTTTATTGTTTTTGTCAGGTGATTTCCAATCGGCCAACAAACAAGGTTTAAGGCTCTACATGCACCATCATCATTATACGAAGGTCCGCACGGCAGCAAAAAGTACGGGAATTCTCTCTGCATAAGATTTTGTATATCCTGTAATGAAAGATTACTCAATCGTACTCCGTTCATACATTGATCCTTTTTATATCGCACCGCCATTTCACCGGTCTCATCATGCCTTGTTGCCCCTGTTTTGCCCCAAAAAGCATCTTTACGTGTAGCATGCGTAGAGTAATGACGCATAAAAAAACCACGTTGCAAATCATAGGTGATAACCGCCTCACGGGTATAGGGGGCATATATTGTTGAATCGGAACTTGCAGCAGATTGAAGACTGCCATACCCAATAATACCTATATCGGGGATACGTTCTTGGTGTAAGCACCTTTTAATTTCTTCTTTAAAAGGCTTTATAAATTGTTCGGCGGGATATTCAAAATATGGCAAATCTTTATCAATACACGGCACGCCGTCCTCATTACATTGACGAACCTCTTGTACTCTTTGTTGCAATAATGATGTATTTCTCTCAATATCGGCAAGCAAGCAGCTTGTTACTGCTTCAATTTCCTCAAAAGACGCAGTCTCAAGTGATTGAACCGCCTGATGCACCTGCCTGGTACATGACTGCACCTCCCCTTCTCCAATAAGGGTTTCATATAATTCCGGTGCATATCGCCGCGCAATTTCATCAACAGATTCTTTCGGCAGATACACCCGTCCCATTTCTTTATCTTTTTTCATACGTGCCACAGGCTATAATCAATTGAAAAGTTATTTTAAAATATCTTTTTACTCATTGTCAACATCTGGTATTTCGTTTGTAAATTATATTTCAAATGGTTATTATCAGTGGTGCCCAACGTTAAACCGGATACCTTTTATGTCTTTTGTACATTTACATGTGCATAGCCACTATAGCCTGCTCGATGGTCTTGGAAAACCGCATGACATAGTGGCCAAAGCAAAAAAAGATGGAGCTCCTGCTGTTGCATTAACCGACCATGGTGTTCTTTACGGCGCTATTGAGTTTTATAAAACAGCAAAAAAGCAAGGGATAAAGCCTATTATTGGAGTTGAAGCATATGTGGCCCCCGGTTCACGTTTTGATAAAGGAACGGGCCCTAAAAACAAACCATTCCACCTTGTATTATTGGCAAAAAACAATACAGGATATAAAAATTTATTGAAACTTGTTTCACAAGGTCATCTTGAAGGATTTTACTATAAACCGCGCATTGATATTGGTTTGTTAAAAGCGCATTCGGAGGGCCTTATTGCGCTTACCGCTTGCTTAGCCGGAGAAATCCCCCGTTTACTGCTTAACAATAATGAAAAAAAAGCTATTGAAAGTATTAAAAGCTATCAAGATATTTTTGGCAAAGATGATTTTTATCTTGAGATACAAGATCATCCGGAACTTGAAAATCAAATGATTGTTAACAAAAAAATAATAGCCTTAGCACGAAAACTCGATGTTCCACTTGTAGCAACCAACGACTGTCATTATGTAGAAAAAGAAGATGCCACGGTACATGACGTTCTTTTATGTATACAAACCGGTAAATCCGTGCAGGATGCCGATCGCATGAAATATATCGGTGATTTTTCAATGCGAAGCCCGGAAGAAATGAAGCAATCCTTTCCTTCAGCTCCCGATGCAATAGAAAACACCCTTTCCATTGCAGAAAAATGTAATGTTGAACTGGAATTCGGACAAAATTTACTACCCAGTTATCACACCCCTCAAAACGAAACGCCAAAAGAATATTTATCCGCTTTATGTCGTGCGGGCATTAAAAGAAAATATCCCGACAACAACCAGGAAAAAGCGCTAAAACAACTGGAATATGAGTTGAAAATGGTGGATAAAATGGGTTTTAATACGTATTTTTTAATCGTTCATGATTTTGTAAAATTCGCCAAAGATCATGATATTTTGGTCGGTCCGGGTCGTGGAAGTGCAGCTGGTTCTATTATCGCTTATTCGCTTGATATAACTACTGTAGATCCACTAAAATACGGTCTTATTTTTGAACGATTTCTCAATCCGGCCCGCGTTTCTATGCCCGATATTGATATTGATTTTGCAGATAGTCGAAGAGACGAAGTGCTTGAATATGTTATAGAAAAGTACGGACGGGAAAATGTGGCACAAATTATTACGTTTGGAAAAATGACCGCAAAAGCCGTCGTTCGTGACACCGGACGAGGTCTCGGCTACCCCTACGGTGATGTTGACCGTATAGCAAAATTGGTACCACCAACCATTTTGGGGAAACACGCACCCTTACAAGAATCGATTAAAAACGATCCTGAATTACATGCAGTATATGAAAATGAAGAAGATACAAAAAAATTGCTTGATATAGCCGCAAAACTTGATGGCACCGTCCGACACGCCGGCACACATGCCTGTGCAGTAGTTATCTCGGAGAAACCCCTGGTGGAGAATACACCATTGCAACGCTCCCCTACTGACACGGAATCGATTATCACGCAATATTCTATGAAGCCGATTGAAGAAATCGGTCTGCTTAAAATGGATTTTCTCGGTTTAAAAAACTTAACATTGCTTGAAAAAGCAAAAAAAATAATTAAACGAACCAAGGGAGATACTATTATTTTTGATGACATTCCGCTTGATGATAACAAAACCTTTGAATTGTTCCAACAAGGCAATACGTCGGGGGTTTTCCAGCTTGAATCCGCAGGAATGAAGCGATATTTAAAACAATTGAAGCCACATGCATTTGAAGATATTATTGCGATGATTTCACTCTATCGCCCCGGCCCCATGGAGTGGATCCCCGATTATATAAAAGGGGCTCACAATCCAAAAAAGATTTCTTATCTCGACCCCTCTTTTGAAGATATATTGAAAGAAACAAACGGTGTAGCGATTTACCAAGAGCAAATTCTTCAAATCGCCCAAGTATTTGCCGGCTTTAGTTTGGGCGAAGCTGATATTCTGAGAAAAGCCGTAGGTAAAAAAATACCAAAGTTATTACAAGAACAACATGAAAAATTTGCACAAGGAGCAATAAAAATGGGGCATAAGGAATCATTTGCCAATGAAGTTTTTGAAAAAGTTATTGAACCGTTTGCGGGCTACGGCTTTAACAAAGCACACGCAACGTGTTATGCAATGATTTCTTATCAAACGGCTTATCTAAAGGCAAATTATCCTACGGAATTCATGACCTCCCTCATGATTTGCGATTACGGAAATACCGACAAAATAGTGTTTGAAATTTTAGAATGCGAGCAGATGGGTATTAAGGTGCTTCCCCCTTCGGTTAATGAATCATTCAGAAATTTCACCTATGTTGATGATAAAAAAATCCGCTTTGGACTTGCAGCGATAAAAGGTATAGGAGACAAGCCCGCACAAGAAATTATTGCGGCACGAGGAGACAAGCCGTTTGAATCACTTGAAGATTTTTGTTCACGTGTCCCGAAAAAAGTCATTAATAAAAAAACAATTGAAGCACTCGCCTATAGCGGGGCCCTGGACGAGTTCGGTGATCGAAAGCAAATCGCCGAGAGCACGGAAGAGATATCAAATTTTGCAAAGTATAGTCATAAAACAAAAGTTGATGGACAAACCGATATTTTTGGCATGCTTGATGATGGTCAGCAAGATACCAAAATTACAGCATTTGCCCTTAAAGAAACCGAGCCTGCAACTTCGATGGAAAAGTTAAAATGGGAAAAAGACTATTTGGGGCTATATGTTTCCAGTCATCCTTTGCAGGGATTGAAAGATTATTTTGCAAAAAAAGTACATCTTATTGCACGACTC
The DNA here is from genome assembly GCA_014728955.1 of Candidatus Peregrinibacteria bacterium. GTDB lineage: Bacteria > Patescibacteriota > Gracilibacteria > UBA1369 > PNNO01 > PNNO01. The sequence goes on along the minus strand of WJKT01000072.1, from coordinate 1,797 downwards.
AAGAAAAAAGATTTAAATAAAAAATTGGCTATCGGCGGCCTTATAACCCGTTACAGGAAAATTTTTACAAAAAGTGGGTCATATATGGCATCTTTCACCATCGAGGATCCAACCGGAAAGCTTAACGTTATTGTCTTCCCACGCGCTTATCAAAAATATGGCCACCTTTTTCAGGAAGACGAACTGGTTGTAATGACCGGAAAGGTATCGGACCGCAGAGGACAAGTCCAATTTATTTGCGAAGAAGCAAAAAAAATCTCATTAACCGGCATGATTGAAAATGCAAAAAAACAAAATCTCTATAAACCCGAAGAAAAAGTCGCATTAGTGCGTCCTCAATTTAATGACGAAGAGAACGACAATGAAGATAAACCTGCACAAGTCAAAAAAGCTAAAAAAGAAACTTCCAAATCTAAACAGGAAAAGCCTTTTATTATTACCATTCCGGCTGCCTGCAACAAGGCAACATTAACAAAAATCAAACAAGAACTCCTTAATAATAAAGGTGACAAACCATGTCAAATTCATATGCCGAATGCACATACTAATAAAGTGCAGCGTATAAAAGTTCCGTTTGGCATTAATGTCACTGAAGAACTAAAAAAGCGAATTGCCAAACTCACCAGCTGCACTTCATAACGTGTTATGCAAGGGGGTTTCCGAGAATACGGGCGATAATAGCTTGCGTATCTTCACGATTACTCTGCGGATTCTCTTCTTCAACCATCGGTCGTTCTTCAAGATGCGGCATTTCAATAGTCGGCCTTTTTAATGCCTCTTCATTAGCCGAAGGTAATCCCTCAGTGGTTTCAGTCGTTTCAGTTGTCCCGTCGGGACGAATGATCATAACTCCCATATTGAATTATTTAAGGATAGAATGTTATTTTAACTATTTTTATTATTTTGTCAAGTCCGGGTATTCGATTGACTATTTCCCGATGTCCAATTACATTCAACTTGTATCTTAATGAATTGTTACACTATGTATAGAACACACACATGTAATGAGCTGAGGGGCTCTGATGAAGGAAAAGAAGTTACATTAGCCGGATGGATTCATCGCCGTCGAGACCATGGAGGTCTTATTTTCGTTGATCTGCGTGACGGATACGGCTATACACAAATAGTATTTGATCCCGATAATAAGAAAGTTTACGACGTTGGCAATACCTGCAGAAGTGAATTTGTTGTAGAAATCAAAGGAACCGTCAGAAAACGTCCCCACGGTCAAACAAATACCGATATCGATACCGGCGAAATAGAAGTATTGGTAAACAATGCAACTATTTTAAACACATCAAAAACGCCTCCTTTTGAGATTGATCAGGATAAAGAAGTCGGTGAAGACCTTCGGTTAAAATATCGCTATTTGGATCTGAGAAGGCATCGAATGCATACCAATATCGAAAAACGATACCGAATGATTAAATTTATTCGTGATTTTCTGGATAACAAGGATTTCCTGGAAATAGAAACGCCGATTATGATTAAAGGAACACCTGAAGGAAGCCGGGAATATATTGTACCATCAAGGCTTTATCCGGGTCATTTTTATGTACTTCCCCAGTCTCCACAACAGCTTAAACAGCTACTGATGACTTCATCATTTGATCGATATTTTCAAATTGCCCGCTGCTTCAGAGATGAAGATCAACGCGGAGACAGACAACCGGAATTTACTCAACTGGATATAGAAATGGCTTTTGTGCATGAAGAGGATGTCATGCAATTAACTGAAGAGCTGGTTATTGCTTTAAGCGGGACCATGCTCCCAAAAAAAACAATACAATCAGATCC
>WJKT01000071.1 GCA_014728955.1 Candidatus Peregrinibacteria bacterium | reverse complement strand
CGTCAGATCCGCTATCATAATATTCAAGTCCGATGATGATCGGTGGAGCCGCATCGATTTCGGTATCTGTTGCGCCGGTATCTCCGCTTGCGATTGGATTAAGTTCTTCGTCTACACTATCTTGGATATTAGGTGTTGCTCCATAACCGGCTTGTGTATAGCTCAGCTCAATTGCATTTGCATTCACACCGTCTGTATCGGTTGTCATGCCGGTTTCACTTAAATCAACCTGTACGGTTACCGGATTTGCGGTTACAGAACCGGGAATGGTAACAGAGGAGATTGTTAATGCACTTCCACCTTGAGTGGCGCTTAGTCCATATGGTGAAGCACCATTAAGGCTCCATGTTTCACCATTTGGATTGGCGATATCAAAAGTAATTTGATCTATAATACCGTTGTTATCGGTATCAAAAAGTTGGATATTGCTTGACGCTCCGTCTCCGGCGGCCGCCAGTACGGATGTTGCCGGGCCAAAGCTTACAGCAATCATCGCTAACATTGTATATACAAGGAAAGCCCTTGATATGTATCGTGTGAAGGGGGTCTTCATCAGAAAAATTGTTAAAGATATACTATATAAAAGGGAATTGGTAAATACCAACGTATGTTATTCATGAAAACCCGTGTGTCTGTAAACTCAAAAGGCTGAAGCGTAAGGTAAATGCGGCATATGTCAACCGTATTTTGCGACACAGCACGACTCCTTGACACAACTAGTGAAATATTGTAAGATACAACTCTGTGTTCTTTTATAAATATACTCAATGATCCCTGCTGAAAACACTTCTGTAATAGAAGCTTCGCATGAAAAAGAAGCTGATATGGATAAAGCTCTTTACTCTTCGTCGCTTGCTAACCGCTTAATTATGCCGATTGCGCTTGCCGCTATGACGGCTTTAACGCCGGCATGCAAAAAGTCGGAAACGGATAATACACCCGGAATTACACTCCCCGAGCGGGAGAAAAATGATATGTGGGATGCTGATAAAGAATACTTTAGAAAAGTAGAGAATGGTCAGTTTAGCAAAAAGGAATATCAAAAACGCTTAAAAAAACTTCCAAACGGAGAAACGATTTTTGAAGATATTGGCGCTCTTACTTTTTATCAAGTCGAAAAGGGCGATAGTATTGCCGGTATTCGCGAAAAACTTTCCAAATATAAGCGTTTTTCTTATTTAAAAACCTTGTCAAAGGCTAAAATTAAGTCATTTAACGTTCCGCAGAAGTCGTTAAAGCCGGGAATGCTTATTCCTATACCGCTTGATGAGGAAGACAGGTCTATGAGTGATGTGCAATTTGCTCATTATTGTAACGATGCGATTGATGAAATGGCTGAAGACAGCCGTTACGGAGATATGATTCAAAAGATTATTAAAAAGACTTCAAAGAAGGAAATTCTTAGAATTATGCTTGCGATTGCTAAACAGGAATCCGGAGGAAAACCGATTGGACAATTTGAGTTACATAGATGGGAGCCGCATCAGAGTGCGTTTTCATTCTCACTTTTCCATGTTCTTATGAGAGGAGCAGGAATGAAAGCCCGTCAAAATCTGGATATGACAGAAGGGCAGCTCTATCATCCCAAAAATGCTGCTAAACTGTTTTTGGCTTTTTTATGCGAGAAATCAAGAAGAGGAACATCGTGCAATCCGGAAAGATTTTTCCCGCTGATGGATCATCTAAACAGCTTTGCACGGTTTTACAACGGTGCGGCATGGCGAAGATTCAACCCTCACTATACAAGACATTTAAAAAAATATTACTTGCAGGCGAAAAAAGTTGTTGGAGGCGGAAAGGCTAAAAAATTAGAAAAAGTGCAACGAAGATCACATTCTCATGTACGTTCTGTTTGTAAAAAGGTAAACGGAAAATATTGTACGCTTGCTCCAAAACGGTATCTAACAACCAAGAGGTTGCTTGAAAAAGCTGAAAAAAGTAATGTGCCCGGAGCCAAGCAATTAAAAGATCATTATTGCAGGAGAATAAAATACTTACTTGAAGGACAGCGAAAAGGTAAATTTATGCGTCCAAGAGGAAACTGGACAAGAACTTATCGCAGACGAAAAAACTACATTCGCAGAAAATGCGATAGATAGTCTGGCAGGTCCATCAGGATTTGAACCCGAACTTTCGGTTTTGGAGACCGACGTGCTACCATTAACACCATGGACCTATAGGAGTCACCGGGCGGATGTGCGCTAACCCGGCGACTATTTTTTGATTATTCTGCCGCAACTTCTTCAGCTTCTTCTCTAACTTCTTCGGTTGTTGCCGGCTGCTCTATTTTAACAAACATCATACCTTCTGCAACATTATCTGCTTTTCGACTGCTGCCGACAATATATTTCATTGGCTCGAAATATGACATTACTTTATCAAATGTCGCTTGTGCTTCTTCGTCCATTGGCCCTTCAACCAGTTCGATAAAGGAGACGAAATTATTAACATACTTTATTGTTTCTTCAATTGAAATGTAGCTTATTTGATATGGGTAGTCTTTTAGATATGTTTGTGCCTCTTTAATCTGCTCGTCATCTGCAACGCGCACGGCTGTTTCATATTTTGTATCCAGGCCGGTGTATGTTGAAAAGAGGAAATAGTCTTGATCGGTTAAGCCGTAATAGATTTCAATTGGCTCAATAAAGACTCCCGATGGAAGGCCGGCATTAAGCAGTTCTTCTTCCGAAAGGGTGCTGACATCAAAAGAAACCCGATCGATCTCGCTGTCGCCGAGATTTACCGTATCTTTACGAAGGATTGTGTCGGCATCAAGCTCTTTTGGCATGTTTTGTTTCATCGATTCAACAGCTTGTGTCATGCCTGCATCAATAACAGCAAGGACTTTTTGTGCCGATTCCGGATCTGATTGAGCGTCGACGTAGAATGAAATGCCCGGAATAATGCTTTTGTTCGGTTGCATTACCATAGCGAATCCTTTGTCCATCCAGCTG
>WJKT01000070.1 GCA_014728955.1 Candidatus Peregrinibacteria bacterium | reverse complement strand
GTACTTAAATACCGATACAAGTAGTTCGTATATATCGCTCCCCGAATATGATCATATTTATTGTGGTTTATCGTTTCTTTCCATTGATATAGCTCGTATGGAACATATCTCTGACCGTCTCGGGCTTGATGAGGAAACGTTTTTTGAATTATACGATAAGCTGGAAAGTATTCCCGAAAAGGCCATACCGACACCAAAGGAGTTTATCCTTGCTAAGGTGCGATTGCTGGCTGCGGCTTTTGCCAATGGTCTTGAAGGGATGGAGGATGAATTGGAAATAATGAAAGGTGACTTTCGAGAGGGGATTATTGATAGTTATGCTGCAGATGATCTGCCCTTGCCACCACAACTGAAAATTGGACTCAGCGGAAGAGATCGTGATTATTATAAATTTGCACGTGCTTCTTTTGCAAATGAAGCGGTGCATATACAAAATGTATTCGAAAATAAAATTAGAGAAACTTTACAAAATATCGAAAAACGTCCCGATAGTAACGAAATGCTAGAATTATTCAGAAAAAAGATTGATAAAGGACTTGATTCGTTTATGGAGTATCTTCACTTTTGTGTAGAGAAAAGACAGTTTCGTTCCGGTGCTCGATGGAACACCCATCCTGATCATATGGTAGAAGACATGTTGAGCGTTGCACGATTACGTAAATTTTTGCAACAGCAGCAAGAAAACGATTAGCAGTGGTTGATGGAGCAAATAAATCAATAAAGAGTGTCTACCCAAAAAGGTGAAAAAATGGCACAGATGATTTTTTTCGATGTCAAAAAACGGGAAGTTTCGAACAAAATTTTTATACAGCTTGTTTCCTATACCTAGGCCGATAAGTACAATTCCCCAATAAGGAAAAATAGGGAAGTGGTCGAGTGCTGTAAAGTGATATGGAGTAATGCCCAGCCAGTAAAAATAGGGAGTCTCGAATCGATATCCTTGTAGGTATATTCCAAGGGCAATAATAGCCGCGCCGACGATAATAGCTGTCCATCGAAAACGAAGGAACGGGTACGAAATAATAACAGCCACTCCGATTAAATGTAAAATACCAAATTTTATATACGCTTCGGGGATAAGAAAATAACTTGCGATTGTAATGATCATTCCCCAAGAAAATAAGATAAGGCCGCGTTTTAAATATACGTAAAACGAGAACGTGTGTTCTTTTTTTCTTCGGCCGGCACTAAGGCTTAATGAAATGCCAACGAGAAAAAGAAACAGCGTAAAAGTTATTTTACCAAGAAGTTCCCAGCCTCCGATAAAAACATTTACCTGTATATACGAGAAGTAATTCAGGTTATATAAAAGATGAAATATGATCATCATAATAATGGCGATGCCTCTCAAAAAGTCTATTTCCCAGAACCGTTTGGATTCCTTTTTCATAGTTATCAGGAAGCTAAAGAATGACGCTCACTGCTTACTTTACCGCCGGTTGTGTGAAAAAACAAAGAATAATCTTCCTTTGCTAACAAGCATATTTTTAGTAGTATGAAGTACACCTTTCATTTATTAACCCCCATTATTATGGATAAAAAAATGGAAACAGCAATCAACAAACAGATTAATGCAGAGCTCTACTCAGCATATCTGTACCTTTCTATGGCGACATATTTTGAAGCCGAAGGACTGGAAGGGTTTGCCAATTGGATGAAAATTCAGGCTCAGGAAGAGATGTCTCACGCAATGAAATTTTATAATTATGTATTTGAACGTGGCGGAAAAGTTGAGTTGGATGCTATTGGTAATCCAACCAGTAAGTTTGATTCGCCACTGGATGTGTTTACACAGGTGTTGGAACATGAAAAAGAAGTGACATCGCTGATTAACGGGCTATATGAATTGGCACTTGAATTGAAAGATTATGCAACGCAATCTATGCTTAAATGGTTTATTGATGAGCAGGTTGAGGAAGAAGACAGTGCGGCAAAAATTGTTGATAAGGTGAAATTAGCCGGTGAAAAAGGATCGGGATTGTATATGCTCGATAAAGAGTTGGGTGGACGAACATTTACACCTTCCGCTGACGAAGAATAAATTCTATTGCATCTAAGAAGGTGACCTGCAAGAATAAGTGAGGTCACTTTCTGTGAGCCGCGGTGGCGGAATTGGTAGACGCGCAGGACTTAAAATCCTGTATGGGTAATACCATGTGAGGGTTCGATTCCCTCCCGCGGCACCACCTAGACGGATAGGGGGCTTATTGCCCGTAAATCTTTGACAATCTCAGGCAGGACATTGAGCACGTAATCGATGTCTTTTTTTGTGGTGCTTTTACCTAAGGAAAATCGTATGCTCCCGTGAGCCACCAAATGAGTTTTCCCGAGGGCCAGAATAACATGGGAAGGGTCTAAGCTTCCGGAGGTGCATGCCGATCCTGACGAAGCGTTAATGCCTTTCATATCTAATCGAAGAAGTAATGCTTCACCTTCTATTTCAAGAATTGAGATATTTACATTATTTGGAAGACGATTGACGGGATCTCCATTTAATTCTGTTTTTGGGATACGTTGTTCCAATTCTGTAATCATATAATCGCGCAGCTCAGTGAGTCGCGCAGATTCTTTTTCACGCTCTTTTTCGGCTATTTCCAGTGCTTTTGCAAGACCGATAATGCCTGCGACGTTTTCCGTCCCCGGGCGCATACCTTTTTCTTGTTGGCCGCCATACATAATCGGATCGATATTAACTGTTGAGCGAACATATAACACCCCAACGCCTTTTGGGCCGTACATTTTGCTTCCGTTGATAGTCATAAGATCAACATGGAGCCGGTCAACCGACAATTGAAGTGCTCCGGTTGCCTGACAGGCATCTGTATGAAAGGGGATACCTCGTTTTTTACACGCTCTTCCGATTTTTGCAATAGGCTGAATGGTGCCGATCTCATTATTGGCATACATGATTGATACCAAGATGGTGTCATCCCGCATAGCTTCTTTTACCTTTGCCGCATCAACGATTCCGTTTGATTCGACGGGAATATAAGTAACCTCAAAGCCTTCTTTTTCCAAGTGTTGGGCAGTATGTAAAACAGCATGGTGTTCGATGGTAGAGGTAATAATATGCTTTCCTTTATTTTTATATGCTCGTGCAACGCCAAGAAGCGCAAGGTTATCGCTTTCTGTTCCACCGGAAGTAAAAATAATTTCTTCGGGCTTTGCGTCAAGCAGTGTACTTACGGTAAGTCGTGCTTGCTCAAGTGCATTTTTTGCGTGTTGACCTCGTTGGCAAATAGCGGAGGGGTTTCCGAATTCTTCCATGCAGTATGGCTTCATTGCTTCGTACACACGAGGATCCATAGGTGTTGTTGCTGCATGATCCAAATAAATATCAGTCGCCAAAGTATTGTAGTTTATATTGTTTAATGAGTTTTTCTATTCGGGGTTTGCAGCTTCCGCATGCAGTTCCCGCTTTTGTATGCTCCTGTATTTTTTCGTAGCTGTTTTTGCCTTCGAGCACCGCCTCTTCTATTTCATGGTCGGTTACGTTAAGGCAGCTGCATACTACGGTTGCTTTATCTTTAATAATCCTATGCTCCTGTTTGCTTTTACGAAAATAATCGTTAATTGCTGCACGTAGTGCTTTATCACCCAACACGGAGCAGTGGATTTTACGGTCGGGTAAGCCGGCAAGTTTTTCAACAATATCTTGTGGTCGCAACTGCATAGCCTTATCAAGCTCCATGCCGCCGTTTTCCGTCACCATTTCAGAAAGAACAGACGTAGAGGCGATTGCGGAAGCACAACCGAAGGTTCGCCATTTACATTCCTTTATAGTATCTGTAATTGGATCTACTTTAATCCACATTTTCATCATATCTCCGCAAGCCGGACTTCCCACATAGCCGACACCATCCGCTTTATAGGTTTCCGGATCTTCTTTAAGGAGATTTTGAGGGTTGAAAAAATGCTTCTTAACACGTTCTGAATAAATCCATCCATTGCCGTCTTCATTCCCAGTATTATCAGTATTCATATATTTAAATTAAACCAAATATTAAAATAACAGTAAGTATTCCTAATTGAATGCTAGGTGACTTTAAAACTTTTGACAATATTTTTAGCTTCTTCCACTTGTAATTCCGAAGCATCAGTTCGATAGGCAGCTGTTACGGTATACGCGTCACTTCCGTTAACTGCATATGTTTGAACGATTCTAATGGTTGGTTCCGATTCGTTTTCTTTCCCTTCAAACATGACGAGCAGGGTCTTTTGCATTTGTCCACCGATTGCAATATTAAATTCTTCATCTCGGCTTATTTCTTTAAAATTTAAGAGTGATTCTTTATTTTCATTTACCATACTTTTTCCATACTCTACGGAGCTTATCGGTTGCGTCAAGATTCGCTTGGTAACGTTTGCATTAGCGGTAAAAATATCATTTTGAATATGATCTCTAAAAATAATTTGTGTCTCCTGAGGGATATCGCGTGAAAAATCTTTCGGTTCAATAGTTTGCCATTGTTGCGGCACACTTATGGAAAAGGTTGGAGCTTTATATACACTAAAGTTTTCCAATTGCGTTTCGGCTGCGTCGTCGCTGCTGCCAAAACATCCGGTAAGGAAAATCAATGAAAATATCATGCATAAAGCAATAGTATATCGTTTCATATTATGAGTTATTTAGAAAATAATACGTGCGTATTGTACAGATAAAATATGCTCTTTAAAAGGTGTATTAAGCGATTAAATAAATGATACGCTTGATTTCCAAAAAAATAATCTTATTATGTACGGGCTTTAATTAACGATACGATATGAAAATTGGTTTGATGCAGTTTAAACCCGGAAGTTCGGTGCGATCCCGAAAACTGCCGAAAGATATTAAAATGTTACGTGATGCGGTCAAAAAAAGAGGGCATAAGCCTAAGGTGTTACGTGTGGATAAGTGCCAGCTTTATTATACGAGAACACGGCCGAAATTATTATACTTGGGGCGTCCTTTCCCAAAAGTTGATGTTATTATTCCCCGGTTTACCGCACTTGAAAATGTTGCTTTAAAAGCTTCAATTGTGCATCAGATAGAAATGCTTAAGATGCCTATCATTCAAAGTTACGATTCTCTTGTGCGTGCAAAAAATAAATTACGTACATTGCAGCTTCTTACCGAAAAAAGTATTCCCGTGCCAAAAACAATGGTGGTGAATCGGTTTGAATTTTTGGATGAAGCTATTAGAAAAATGAAAAAATTTCCTATTATTATTAAGTCGCCGTTTGGTTCGTTAGGGAAGGGGGTAGCTATTGTTGAAAGTCGCCGTTCTCTGCATAGCGCGTTTGACATGCTTCTTACCAGTTCCGATTTTAATTCGCTTTTAATTCAGGAATATGTTGCCGAATCAGAAGGAAAAGATATTCGTGTCTTTATTATTGACGGCAAAGTGGTTGCTTCTATGGAGCGTGATTCGGGAGGAAGAGATTTTAGATCGAATCTTGCGCTTGGCGGAAAAGGAAGGATGGTAAGGCTTTCAAAAGAAGAAGAGGCTATATCTCTTGCGGCGGCGAAAGCCCTTAACTTAAAAATTGCCGGTGTTGATTTGCTGCGATCAAAAGATGGTCCGGTTATTATGGAAGTTAATTGTAACCCGGGGCTTATTGGGATTACAGATGTTTCCGGACTTGATATTGCCGGTATGATTGTTGATTATGCCGTAAAATACAGGAAATCACTTGATGAGCCGCTATCGTAAACGTGAATATGCGGTTCTCTTATTTTCTCGGTTTGATGATTTTATCGATGAGGCCGTATTTTTTTGCTGCTTCGGCACTCATGAAATTATCGCGATCGGTATCTTTTTCTATAACCGATAAAGATTGTTTGGTGTGATTGGCCAGAATTTTGTTTAAGCGTTCTTTTGTTCTGATAATGTGATCTGCATGAATTCTAATGTCTGCAGCTTGTCCTTCTATCCCACCGAGTGGTTGATG
>WJKT01000069.1 GCA_014728955.1 Candidatus Peregrinibacteria bacterium | reverse complement strand
GTGCTTGTCGTATCATCATTGGGAGATTGTTGGTTGAGCTCACAGACCGGTACACAAACGGTTGCACATATTTCTGCAGATTCGGCACATCCGTTGCCACATTCGTTAAATGAACCATCGCGCTCATTACAGTCCTCAATCATTGCTTGCGTACCGTTGTCCATTTCATAGACGATTTTGCCCGGGAATTCATTTTGAATTGCTACCGGAGAAGGTTCTTGTTCCGGTTGTTCTTCCGCTTCCTGAGGGGGAGTACATCCTGCAATCATTAAAAAGCCGAGCAGGAGAAGACCAATTTTTTTCATAAAGTAAGGGTTAGTGCTTATGATTCTTTTTTGCTTCGTGGAATAACGAGGTAACCAATGAAAGAATAATGCTAAACAAAATAGCCCACCAAATATTATCTACATGGAACCCATCTACCAAACTTGCTGAAAGTAAAATAAGCAAGCCGTTGATAATGAAAGTAAACAAGCCAAGCGTTAAAATATTGAGAGGCAGTGTGAGTACAACAAACACCGGCTTTATTGCTATGTTGATAAGTGACAAAATGAGCCCTGCAAAAAGAGCTGTTGGTAAATCGAATACAATAACACCGGGAAGAATGTACGCAGAAATAATAATAGCGACGACGGTTGCAAGCCATTGAATGAGAAGATGCATTCGGATGTTGTTAATAAGTATAATCATACAATTACTCTAGCAAACCTGAAGAAACCTATCAAACCATTGTGATAACAAACGTGAATGGTTGTGTTTTTGTCTATAGATAGATATAATTTGCCTTGTATATTGTAAATTTTTTCGTATGAAAATCATTATTGTTGGAGGGACTGAAACGGTTCTGGCATTGGCTAATCTGCTCGGTGATGATCATGATATTACAATTGTTGAGCGGGATGAAGAAGTGGCGAAAACGATAGCCGATGAGGTTTCCGCGTTGGTTATTCATGGTGACGGAACTGATATGTCCGTGTTAAATGAAGCAAGTATTGGTGAAGCTGATGCGGTTATTGCAGCTACAGACGATAAGACGAATTTAATGATTTGCGAAATAGCAAAGAGCGAAAAAGTCGGTAAAATTATTGCTTTGGTTCAGGATCCTCAGAATGAAGAGCTGTTTACCAAATTAGGTATTACACATCTGGTTTCTGTTGTTGGAACAAATGTTACCGATATTAAACGACAACTTTCACAAGTGGGGGATGAACGTATTATTGCGCAGTTGGGGAGCGGAGAAGTGCAGATTGCTGAATTGACGATAGGAGAAAACAGCCCGATTATAGGTAAACCGCCAGCGGTAAACGGTGCTCGTATTGCAGCTATTTACCGTAGTGGAAAGATGATCATTCCCAAAGAAGATACTCCTCTTCAAGAAAGTGATGTTATTGTCGTAGTTATGAAAACCGGAGATTTATCAAAGGTCACTGATCTTATCAAAGGAAAATGATCATAATGCTTCGCTATTTAGGTTTTTTATTTATTGTTTCATCGTTTTTTCAGTCGATACCGATTACGGTTGGTTTGCTTCACAACGAATCCGTTTTTCTTTCGATTATGAGTTTTTCAATTTCATTGGGAATTGGATTGGCGTTTGTTATTGCTACGCAAAAAAGTTCTAAACGCCTGACTGATTTAACGATTAAAAGAGGAATGATTCTTGCGGCTTTGTCATTTACGGTTATACCGCTTATTGGCTCGATTGCATTTTTACCTTCAATGGGATACAACCTCCTTGATGCGTATTTTGAATCAGTATCCGGTTTTACGACAACGGGGCTTACCATATACGAATCGATTGATCATTTGCCCGCCGGGGTGCGTATGTGGCGTGCTGCTACACAATGGATGGGAGGGATTGGTATTGTGCTTTTTTTCCTCTTTTTGATGACGCGCGTGAATGTGAAAAACCAAAAAATCACACAAGATATCACCAAACGAAATAAGTCAACTATGGCTTTGTATAAAGCAAATGGTTTTAGTGAAAAATTTGAAAGCAGTTTAAAGCATACACTGAGCAATGTGATGATTATTTACGGCGGGATAACTTTATTTGGGATCATTGCTTTGTATGGTGCGGGGATGCCAATATTTGACTCGATTGCAATGACTTTTACAAGTGTTTCAACGGGGGGATTTAGCGTAACGGATAGTTTTTATTCAAGTGGCGTACAATTGGGAATACTGTGTTTACTGATGATTCTCGGAGCATTTTCATTTGTGAGTCATAACCAGTTGATGAAAGGGAAGGTGAAACAGTTTGTTCTTGCATTTGAAAAAAATGTCTTTCTTGTTTTTATGGTGATAGCGTCAGCGCTTGCATACGTTTTTTATCCTGATATTAAGGTGGTGATATTCCAAATAGTGTCTTCGTTTACAACAACGGGATACTCGTTAACCTCAATTGCGTTACTTCCGCAGCTTTTCATTTTGCTTATTATGATAGGCATGATAGTGGGAGGATGTACCGCCAGCACGGCAGGGGGTATTAAGGTGGGAAGATGGTACTATGTGCTTCGTGCTGTTCCATGGTATGCAAAAAAACGTTCACTTCCCGAACATGCGGTGGTGCCGCTTAAAGTACACAAACAAAATGTTGATATGTGGAAGTTGGTGGGGATTAGCATCTATATTATTGCGTATATTTGCATTTTATTTGTTGGGACGATTTTGTTTATGGTGTTTGGCTATGATTTTTTGGATGCTTCGTTCCAGGTAACCTCCGCTTTGGGCACGGTTGGATTGAGTACAATGAAATTGGCAACAATTCCTCCCATATTAAAAGGAGTATTAATTATTGCCATGCTTTTTGGACGCTTGGAGATCTTTCCTCTTTTTATAGCTCTTAAGGGCGTATTAGGCATCAGGAAGCACACCAAGTGAGTCGTTAAAGCGATTAATAAAGTTGAAAAGACCGATGACACTGGTAATTTCAACAATTTGTTCATCGCTATAAGTATCTTTCATTTTACCGAATAACGTCTGGTCGATGTTGTATGCGTGACATGTTGATGCCTGCGTATAGTCCATTGCTGTTTTTTCTTTTTCATCTTTTACGACATCTATTTTTTTAATATCTTCTTCGCTTAAACCAAAACTTTTAAGTTGAATTTTTGCTACACTGACACAGAATTCACATTTGTTAAGTTCGGAAATCTGATAGGCGACTTTCCATTTAAGTAATCGATCCACGGAACCTTCCCCCATGGTTGCTTGAAATAAACTGAAAAATCCTACCATAATATCTTCTCTATTAGCCATAACTCGCATCCATTTGGGAACATTCCCGGTTGATTGTTTGATTTGTTCAAAGATTTCTTTGGCTTTTCCTTTTACCTCATCGTCGCTAACAAGATGAACAAGAGGATTGGTAGACATTGTGTGTAATGGTTAAGGATAACGATTATTGTAATGCGGCGTTAAGCGCGTCAGTGATTGATCCTGAAAAGGGGATAAAGGAAACACCTCGCTCTTCAAGCGCAACTGACATTTTAGGTCCGAATTTCTCAGCTATGACGGTATGTACTTGTTTATCGGCAAGCATCTTCGCAACGGAAAATCCTGCGCCGCCACCACCGATACTGAAAGGGTTTTTTACTGTTTCCAAGAGGGCTTTTTGTTCATCAAAGATAAGATAGAACGTTGCCCGGCCGGCACGATCACTGACGGTTCCTTTTGGGTTCTTTTCTTCCGAAGCTATAGCAATTTTCATGATGAAGGGGTTAAGAGTAAACGTTCAACAATAAATCCGTTAATAACGGAAAAAAGTATCATAAGAATTGAAACTATAAGAACAAAGTGCCATCCAAAATAATAAATCATCACAGGAAGTAACGGTAATTTTATCGCTCTGTTATATAAGAATATTGTAATAAGAGAAGTACGCAGTCCACGTTCTTTTAAGTCTGAAAGGAGTGGATACCATAAATAGATGGGGCCGGCGGACAGAATGCCAAAAACAACGGCCAGGCAGCATGCACTTATTCCTTTATGATGTTGCATCTCGGTGGTGATTTTTTTTGCATCAATCACCATGTTGGTGATAAACATAATGAAAAATACAAGAAGAAGAACGGGTATTATTTGCATAAATAATGAGCCGGCGGTGCGTAACGATTGATGAATAAGCTCGGGATTTATAACACCAAAAATGCCATAGAGAAGTATAACGATTATAAAAAACCGCATGGTTCCATTTATTTTTTTGAGTGCTGTAATCATGTAAAAAAATGCAATAAGTAAACGGTGATAAGCGCAATAATGATAGAAGTAATAAAGCTTATACTATTACGGTATAATGCGAATTTTTTCCCGAGCATCATCGATTCGGCGGGCAATTGTATGATACCGACCGTTACCCAAGAGAGAATAAACGCGGTAACCGCAAAAAGACTGATATTTTGTTGCAACAGTTCTCCGCCAATAACATAGCTGTTTATTGGGTTCCCGGCTGAAATGCTGCCGATGCTGGCTCCGATAAAGGCATTTGCAACGTTGTTTCCGGTAAAAACGTGATGGTAAAAATCTTTTGGAATGGCATTAATAACAAAGGCGATAAGCAAAACAACACCAATAAGAATGCTGATACTCCGCTTTATTGCATTAAGTGTTTTTTTCCCTGATTGTTGCAATAATGTATGGTTCATGCGCAAAAAAAATACTCCTATTGCAATTTATTTGCAATAGGAGATGGTGCAAGATGACAGCGTTTAATACTCTAAAATCACTTCCAAGGTTCCTGATCCGCCACGATCAAACCTTCCTTCATATACACGTTTTACCATGAGTTTTGTTTGCAAATATTTTTTAACCAATGGTTTTATTACCGGCATTCCATGACGAGAATGCAGGCCTTTTCCGGTAATGAAAAGAATTTTGGTCAATTGCCTTTCTCGACATTCTGTCAGAAATTCATCAACCAGACTACGGATATCTTCCGGAGTGAGGATTCCACGATCGTGAAAATCAAATTCCGCTTGGGGTTTGCTTAAATTGTCAAATTTGTTCTTTTTTTGTTTTCGTTGTTTCTTCTTTCGTTTTGCCATACTGCGTTTAAGATAAATAATCTACAATCTAATCATACGGCATTGATAAGGGTTGCACAAATCCTCAAAATCTTTATAATAGGGCCTTGACATAATTTTATAATATGGATTTACGAAAAGGGACGATTGAAAAGTTTTTAATGGCGGGGGAGGTCTATGATGCTATGGATAAAGAGGAAAAACAGATTATGATGCGGTACGCAAAACAAGTAACGAGTATTCAAAGGGAAATCAGTGAAGCGGCATGTAAAATAAACGCTCCTTACTATTGTTCGGAATGTCATGGCGGATGTTGTACCAATGGTATTGAGTTTGGGAATGACATCCCAGATTATCTGTATGCCATGTTCTATATTTCTCTTGAGGAACGGAAAAAGATAATAGATGTCATTAACGCTCCCCATGACGACGTGGACTGTTCTTTAAAGGGAGAAAGTGGTTGCGCACTACCCATCATTACCAGACCGATTCATTGTAAGCTTTTTTATTGCAATGTTATCCCGGAAAGCAAGATACTAATGAATACTTTTGGAGATTCTCTTAAAGAGGCTGATCTTCAATTTCGATGTGCGCTTGATGAAATGAACCTGATGTTTCTAAATTAAATTCGTCTTTCAGTATGGCAATTGCTTCGTGCAACGTCGGACGATCGGAACGGTAATAGCTGAGCATATTGGCAATTAGCGTTGTATATGTTTCTGAAAGAGCAAGTGTCGGTTGCATATCTCGAAGCAAATCTTCTATTAATTGTTTTGTGTTAAAAGGTAATAAGCGGTATTTGCCTACCATTTCCAAAAACACATCATATTTTTCATTGCTTGTTGAGATCGCTTCTATATCAAGTGAAGGATTACGCTCAATAAGCTGTTGTAATGCACGGCCAAAGCGCTTATTAAACTCAGTTTCAAGTTCTTCCAAAAAAGAAGACCGATCTTCTCCTTCAATCGGGAGAAGGAGGAGTACCATGCCGAACGCAAAAATATCCATTTCTTTTTTTGCTTTTTCTCGAAATGTTTTTGTGTATGGATACCACTGTAAATCCATGTATCGCTGAGTTCCTTTCATTTTTTCGCATATGGTGTTTTCGGGAATAATAAATTCGTGATCGCAAAGAAGACCTTGTGTTTTAGTCCTACTTCGTTCAAGGAGAATGTTTTCCAGTTTTATATCGCGATGTACAAGACCCTGCTGATGCAGCATATCGCACGCATACATAGCATCAATAACAGCCCGTATGCCATCGGGGAGTGGCAAATTCACGCTGTTATCCAAATCTTCCAAATGAGATAAGTTATCGGCGAAAACCAGGGCGCCCATTACTCCATCGGAGCATATCATGGGGATATGCTTTTCCTGCACCATATGGGGATGAGATGGGCTTGTAAAAGGGTGAGACAAAAGATCTCTGTCTTCCGGAAATTCTTTGATAACACGTGATGTATTCTCTCTGCTTTGATGCCAGGCTTCCGGCATGGTTGCTTCGTCACAAGGGAGTTCATAAGTTGGTGCTACGGCATGGACAACATTGCCTTGTCGGGCGGCAATATCCATCATGACGCGCTGAACTTTTCTCATCGTTTCATAAAAAAGAAAGTACAGTTCACGGTGATCTTCTCGCAATAGTTCCCCGAATTGATTAAGGTCACCTTCAGTTATATCAAGGGTACTTAACAGTATATCGACAATAGTTTCAATTTCCAGGCGATGATACAGGATTTGGTCATGGAGAACGTGATAACCGCAGTTTTCCATCGCTGTTTCGATATCCCGCGCGGTGACTGTTTCCGTTTTTCCGTAACAAAGTGCCGTTAAAAGTTCCGGTGGTGTGTCTATCTGGCGAATAGGCATATAAACGTATTATAAGAGCCTATTAAAGCAGACGAGCAAGTGTTGTCAATCTTTTTATGGCATGGGTTGACAAACATGTTCTATAATTCTTATAGTTTTACCTTGTTCTCTAAAAGATATGTATATGGAATGTCCGGAAAAGTCGTGTTCTGAAAAAGAAAAAGCACGTCAAGACGCGGAGAAGCAGGTTGCTTTGTATAAAAAGAAAAGTACATTGTATTTAAAGAAAGGAACGTTTAGAGTTGATGATGAGATAGACGTAATGCGAGGACGTGTGGCGGAAGTTATTTATCATGCTGTACAAACCGGTGCCGAGGTGTCGGATTTGATTGATACATGGATGTCTATAGCTTCAAAAATTATTAATGCCAAAAAAAAGTCCCGGTAAATAGTTATATCCTATGTATCGAATATGTACGTTAATAGCGTGTAGCCTTATGTGTGTCGCTTTAATAAGCGGATGCACTGTTTCTGAGCATATGATGCGCGCTCATATCCCATCCCGAAGTTATAGTGAGATACTCGCCGATGGTATGCAGCCGTCGTTATCACCCGAGTATGCATTCCCTAATTCATATCAGTATGAAAATGGCTGTTTCGCTTTTGCGGTCAAACATGTGCTTGAATATAAATTTGATGAAACCGTTGACTTGTATGAGGCTGAAACCATTATTAAAAAACCACGCACCGTTTTATGGGATGTTGATTATATTACGGCTTTTTTAGAAGAGTACGATATAACAATGACATGGTATAAAGATGCGGAAACGTTTTTTGATTTTCTTTCACAAGGGGAACCGCTTGTTATTCAGTATCCGTATGACGTTGGGAATAATACATTTATAGGACACTTGGTTGCTGCATATTCTTTTGACAAAACGGGCGTGTGGGCGGCCGATTCAATTAGCGGAGAAACTATTCATATAGAGTATGATCTTGTGTTTAATAAATCGGGAACGCACACTCGATATGGATTTGCAACCGTTTGGAAGGAAAAATAAATATTGATAATCATTCCTGATTAGTGTACTGTTGGAATTACACCCTTTTGTAGGGTAGTATAATTATGCCTCTATTTTCTAAATCATTGCACTATGGATTTATCGTGGGATGACCGCAGAACACGGCAATTTGTTACCAATGTCGGTTTGATAACAAGCGACGGACCACACGGTCCCAATATTATGTCCGCCGAATGGACACATTATCTTTCGTATGCACCGGCATTGATGGCTGTTTGCATTGCGCCGAGTCATGCATCACATAAGAACATAGTTCACAACAAAGCGTTTGGATTAAATCTTGCTTCGGTTGACCAAACAATGCTTGCCAGTGTTGCGGGTGGAAATACCGGAAAAGAAGTTAATAAATTTCCTGTTTTGGAAGCACTTGGGTTTGCCTTTTATCCTGCTGAGCATATTGATGTTTTAATGGTTAAAGATGCGGCAATGAATGCCGAATGCAAAGTGGTAAAACAGATTGAATTAGGAGACCACACCATGTTCGTGGGGGAAATACAGGCTATTGATGCCGATCCATCAATAAAGCCGCTTGTATATCATAATGGAAAGTTTTGGCGAGTGGGCGAGCACATAGAAAAACCAAACAAAACGACGCTGGATACAATAAAGCAGCTCGTACAAGAGCACACCAAATAAGGAGAATTATGCTTTTGTGTGAAGAATGAATTCGTACGGTATACCATTGTCTTCGTCTTCTCCAAGTTTTTCGGCGTGAGAAAAAACAGGAGGGATTTCCGGATAAAACGCGTCACAATCAAAAATTCGATCAATGTGGGTAACATACAAACCTGTTATTTCAGGACGATCGATAGTGTGAGCATAAACGCTTGCTCCACCCATAATATAAACACGTTCAATTGAGTTATCGGCAAGATCAAATGCTTCTTCAATGCTGTGAACGACAGTTGCTCCTTTAGCCTGATAGTCTTTTTTTCTGGTTAATACAACATTCTTTCGTTTAGCAAGCGGCCGATGTTTTTCGGGAATAGACTCCCAGGTTGTTCGTCCCATAATCACCATGTTTTGCTTGTTTTCGTCATCTGTTTTGGTTGTTTTTTGTTGAAAAAAACGCATATCTCCCGGAAGACTCCATGGCATGAGGTCTCCTTTCCCGATACCATTATTATTATCAATGGCGACAATGTGAAAAACTGGATGGTTCATTATACGGCGATGTCAAATTTTATAAACGGTTCGTGCTTGTAGTCGATAAGCTCAAAATCGTCGATGGTAATTTCATCGAACGGTTTTTTAGCTACTTTGAGTTGTGGTAACGGATGCGGTTTTCTGGTGAGCTGCTCTTTTAATCCTTCAATATGATTACTGTAGATATGAGCATCTCCCAATGTATGAATAAAGACGCCCGGTTCAAGGTCACATTCCTGAGCCATCATGATAAGCAATGCTGAATAACTCGCGATATTATATGGTACGCCCAGAGCTATATCGGCACTTCGTTGATACAGCTGACAATCAAGGCGTCCGTTAACAACATAAAACTGGAAGAACGCATGACAAGGCGGAAGAGCCATTCGAGGAAGGTCTGCCGGGTTCCAAGCGCTTACGATGATTCTTCTGGAAGTCGGGTTATGTTTAATTAAATCGATGGCCTGTTTGATCTGATCTACATGAGTCATTGTGCATTTTCCAGTTTTCGGATCTTTTTCGTATCGCTCCCATTTTCTCCATTGATATCCGTAAATAGGACCAAGTTCACCATTTTTATCCGCCCACGGATTCCAAATTTTTGTGTGAGGTAAAAGCCCATCGTTAATATTCGTTGCGCCTTTTAAAAACCACAAAAGCTCACGAATAATATTTTTGATGCTTACTTTTTTTGTGGTGACAAGGGGGAAGCCCTCTCGCAAATCGTAACGGGTTTGTGTTCCAAAAACAGAAAGGATTCCGGTACCGGTTCTATCCGGCTTGTCTTCACCGTTTTCGAGTATGTGTTTTACAAGATCCAGGTATTGCTTCATGAGATTTTGTAAGGTTATGGGGCACCTGGAATACTACCAAGAAGTTGTGTTATAGTCGAGTCATGAATATTAAAGCCCTTAAAGAAAGGCGAAAAACCAGAGTTGTGATGGTTGGAGATATTGGTATTGGAGGCGATAATCCGGTGCGCGTTCAGACTATGACAAATACCGATACCCTTGATATTGAAGCGACTGTTAAGCAGGTTAATGAG
>WJKT01000068.1 GCA_014728955.1 Candidatus Peregrinibacteria bacterium | reverse complement strand
GTTGTAGACATACAATCCTTCAATAGATTGACCATTTTGCGCTCCGGTGGCCGTTTCTTCATCTACGACTGTGTCTGATATAGCGTTGGTATTTAATGCGAGTAATCGTTTGCCGTATTCACGAATTTCAGCAAAACTTTCTTGTGGTTCATTATGCCCAGAAGGTGAAGTAACGCGTGGATTGCGGTCGGCAAGACGAACCGAATGGATTTGATCGTCTAATGTCGTTATGTTTGCTTCCATGGCTATGATATCTTGCATTGTGGCATTGGTATCATTTGGTAGGAGTGACGATTGATTGTCGACATATGAAATTAATCCTTTACGCAGACTTACAAGGCTGTTTGTATGCATTATCTTGGGAAGCGTTTCCTGCTGCAATGCAAGCTTAATCTCTTCAAGCGATCGATCGGGAGTAGACTGGTCGGTAGCTATATAGGATTGATATGCAACTAAATGATACGATTCGGGTAAAGTATTTATATATGATTCCTGTATGTCGGCAGCATTTTGCAAGAGTGCAATTGCTTTGAGATATTCGTTGATAATGACATAGGTTAACGTTTCTTCAATATCAGGTTCAGGAATAGTAGCTTCTTGTGGTTTTGCGGCAACATCGGTAACAATTGCATTCCATTGCTTTGCAATATTTTCAACAGATTCATATATTTTTTCCGTTTCAACTCTGAAATCCATTTTGCTGGTCACCTTAATTTTTTCGACAAAAGGATAGGTGAGTGAAGGCGACTGAAAGGTGAAGGCAAGATCCATCGGGAAGACCGCATCAAGAGGTCGTGCGGTTAACGCTTCGATATGTGTTTTAAGCTTAGCTTCAGGGATAGGAAGCATTGATTTTTTTAACATGCAGACCAGCTTGATAATTTTGCCTATAGCACTTAATCCCGATTTTATCGGTCCTGCAATTTCCGGTATTTTTGGCGGCTTTGGTATGTCGGGCAGTTCAGGCATCGGAATAGGCGGTAAATCAGGCAATTCAGGTAGTTCGGGTGGTTCGGGGAGCGTTGGGATGGTCGGTAATGTTGTTCCTACGTTTAAACTGTCGATTGGCGGATTGATTTGCGGAATGTCCGGTAATGTAAGTGGCGGAATGTCCGGAAGGATTATCTCTTCAGGGCGGAAGGTAACATCGGGCCAGATGATTTTGTATCCCAATTGTATTTTTGAGAAATCAAAATAGAAGTCCGGCCAGTTCGGGAACGGAATCACCGGGATTTCCGGTAAAGCTCCCGTTAATGTTGTAACAAGTGTTTGGAAGAGGGTATAGCGATCTGACGAACATGTATCGCAATTTTTCATATATTCTTTCATCATATTGTTTAGTTCCTCCCATATACCCAATATATCTTTAATTTGAGTGATTAAGTCTGTCCATCCTTTAACGCGGAGCATTTGTTTTTTGAAATACCCTCCCATGTAGGTGATAATGGTGTCGACATAGCAAATAACCTGCGTTAGGTACTTGGTTTGCATTTCACGCCATTCAAGGATTTTACGTGGTAATTGTTTATATTCCTCAAGAATCTTGATATTTTTTTCAACGCTGGCAATGGTTTTTTCTATATCGCCAACTGCCTTTATACAGGTTTGTTTTGCTCCTTGATCTGCATTGCATGGCCATTTTATTTGTGCTCGTTCAAGTTCTCTTTTTGCATCTGCAACCCATTGTTTTAATTTTGTTTGCATCTTTTCTATTTCCGCCTGTGATAAAGCCGGTATTTTGAGTGTTATAGGACGTGCCTCAATTTCAAGAATAGGCAGTTTATTGAGATAGGTGAGAACGTCTGATAGATTTTTAAAATCTGCTTTTGGGGGAACGCCGCCGGTAAAGGCGTTTGGATCAGGATATAAAATATAGAGATCAGGTAAATCGGCGAGTTTTGTTACTACTTCATCAAGTTGTTTTGCAAACCATCCCGCGATGATATTTACAAAGCCCGGTATACGCGAATTGGTTTGTGAGGATCCACTTGTTTGATAATTACCGAGAACGGAACTGCCTGTAATGCCGCCGCTGTTTGATCGTCCCGAGAGCGAAGTGCCGCCTCCCGAGCTACCGCCTCCCAGTAGCGAGGTGCCTGAGCCTGCAGAACTTATAACATTGCCCGCATTTGCCATTGCATTATTAATGGCATCAGTAATTTGATCACATACATCGGGTGGTAATAAGGGAACCGCAACAGACCAGCACATACCTGCAACACATACTGAATTTCCCAGATTGCCCGTCAGCGTTGGACTTAAGAATATTTTTACCGGTCCATATACGAAAACAGGCGTACCGCTGTCCGGCGGTGGTGTGCTGACGCCCATATTATTATTCTCACCGGGAGCTAAAAAGGCCATATTCATAGGAACGGGGAGACATCCGCCTCCACTACAGGTGTAGTCTTGAATTGCATTAGATACAATACTGCTTACGTCATCCAAAGTGCCATCAACTTCATCCCAGCTGTTTGGGATTCCATCTCCATCCGCATCACCTTCTTTTTGTTCTTTTGCAATATTTTCAATTTCATCAGGTATACCGTTATTATTTAGATCCGTATCGTCAAAAGGCAATTCGGGTGGGTCGCTTGGAGTTGGTTCTGCAATAAATTTTCCATACGTCATTCTGCCGGTCTCCGGATTTTTCGATACCGAATAAAAGAAGAGTAATTTACCGGTATTGTTGTTTTTCGGACGGACATGGATGTCGACATAGTCGTCTTTAGGAAAGGCAATATCGTAATCTTTATTGGTATCAAGGTCGATATCGGGAACCGAAATGACCATTGATTCATAGGTTATTGTTCGTGATTCACCTGCGGGTATGGGGATGCCGGTAATAACATATGGATGCAGCGTGAGTCCCGTTTCCAGAATGATAGGATCGGTTTCGCATTGCAGACATTGAATTGAATCCTTGTTTATTTCAAGAGAATCAGGAGCAATATCACTGACAAAAACATTGTCTATATCATCACCACTGGTATTGCTAAGAGTGATGGTATAAACAATAGTGTCGTCTAAGGCGAGCGAAGAACCATTTACATCTACTGCAGTTTTTGAAGAATCGGCAGTTCCGAAAATTGGATCTGCATCGGCATATATAAATTCAACTTCAACAGGGGTGGTGAAGTCATCAGGGTCTGCCCCCAGCGCTATAAGGTCTTCCTGTAACGCTGGATCAATATGATTATTCCCCGAAGGTGCACCTATCTCGAGTTGTATATATTCATAATCAAAATCATCTTCGAGGATTGTTTCATCTTCAGTAGGCATGCCTTCGTAGCTAATCAAGACTTCTTCTTTAAGATCGGTTCCGGAACTGATGCGATTACCCACATTTTCAATTAATTGCCCTTCCGGATTAATAAGCCCGTTTTCGTTATAAAATATACTTATATTCCCGGCAAATTCAGCGGTTATGATATCCGGGTAATCGTCATTATTAACATCTGCAATAGTAAGAGTGCTTATTTTGTCTTCTATCTCCAGCGGCACATGGGTCCGATTAAGTGAACCTTCATTATTTTCAAAAAGGTAAATGCATACTTCATCTCCGATGCAGTTTTCTTGTGTAGCAAAAAGGAAATCATCGTAGCCGTCATTGTTAAAGTCGGCTGAAGCGCCACTGTAAATACCGTTCGCAAGATCAAGCAAAAGGCCCTTATCTTCATATGGTTCAGCAGATAATTGACGTTCAAGGAGACGCACGTTTCCATTTTCAGAGGCAATAATAAGATCATCAAGGCTGTCGTTGTTATAATCTGCAAGCATGAGTTCCCGGATGGTCTCCGATGACGAATAAAGTGGCTTGCCAATGTCGTCAGTAAAGCCGGATCCACCCGCAAGTGGTTCATTGTTCAGTCGTACCGTAGGATCTCCAAGGTGAATAGCCGCATCTGAAACATACGGTTTTGATGATTGGCCTACACTGTTTCCCGCGGCAAAGAAAAGAGAATGTTTGTTATCTCCGTCAAAGCCGACGCCAAAAAAATCGTAAACATCTTCAAGGGATGTATATGAAAACCCGGGAGCTTTTTCCCGTGGGAGATCAAGATCATCGCTTCCGATATGAACGCCTTTGGGGTCGTGGGTTGAAGACGTGGTATAGAGCGTGTCTATAAAATATGTCGAGAACGACTGTAGCTTCTTTATGTATATGCCCGGTGTATAAGGG
>WJKT01000067.1 GCA_014728955.1 Candidatus Peregrinibacteria bacterium | reverse complement strand
CTTTTGTAGTAGTGTCTGATCGTGATAAATGCTGCATTTCCCTGTTTTTAAATCAAATATCGCATGTTCGGAAATTTGCTTTGCATGAGGGAACAGCGTGTTATTTGAAATATGGTCAAGGTGAAAATGCGTATTAATAATATGTGTAACATCTGAAGGATGTATATTATGGTGCGCCAGTGCATCGAGCACCTGTTGCCGGTAGGCCAATGTACCGGTATCTACCAGTATTATGGCATCTTTAATGGCAATAAGCGTTACACTCGAAGTGAAATCTTCAATGCGATAGTATCCTTTTTTATACGTATTTTTATGTTTACCTTCTAGAAGAACGGAGATCATATATATTGAATTGACAAATAAAACTGTGTATAATTTAATGAAAGACCAACCATCTGGTCAATGCTGTTTAACAGGGATGATATGAAAAAACAATCGAAACCAACATTTGACTTTGCTGTTGGAGGACAGGCCGTTATTGAAGGTGTTATGATGCGTTCAAACGAATTTGTTACTGTAGCGGTTCGCAAAGAAGACGGAACAATTAAAGTAAAAGATGATCCGTTCCGATCGCTTTCAAAAAAGATAAAAGTACTGGGACTTCCTTTGATTAGAGGGATTATTAATCTTGGAGAAATGATGATGATAGGGATGAAGACACTTAATTATTCTGCAAACCAAATGATTGAAGAGCCGGGACAGGAAGAAGCGGATAAAACACGAAAACAGAAAATAGGAGAGGGGATACTGTTTGCTTTTTCTTTTGTTATAGCAATTTCACTCAGTTTATTTTTGTTTAAATTTTTGCCGCTATGGATCACGGAATGGGTAAGTGGTATCTATGAACCTTTTCGTAATTCGGTGTTATATAACGTGCTCGACGGGGTGTTAAAGACATCCTTCTTCTTGCTGTACATCTTTCTTTTGAGCTTTATGCCAAGCATTAAACGGGTTTTTGAATATCATGGGGCAGAACATAAATCTATTTTTGCCTATGAAAACGGAGGAGGATTGACTGTTAAAAATGCACGCAAGCAATCTCGATTTCATCCTCGGTGCGGTACGAGTTTTATTTTTATTGTTTTTATGATTAGTATCTTGGTTTATACGGTATTACCGAGAAATCCTGATTTTACCATAAATTTTCTAAACAGGATGATGTTATTACCTGTAATTGCAGCCATTTCCTATGAATTTCTTAAATGGAGTGCAAAAAAACAGAATAATCCATTAATGAAAATGCTTATTGCTCCCGGGCTTGCATTCCAGCGTCTTACCACAAAAGAACCGAGCGATGAACAGCTGGAGGTTGCACTTCATGCATTGCAAAAAGCACTTGATTTAGAAGAAGAAAAGTCTTTATCTCCTTCAGATGAAAAACTTGTTTTCGTACCTTAAGCCTATTATCATCGCGGTTATTATTATGGCGATTGCTATTGCTCTTTATATCAATAGCTCGTTTTCTTCGGTACAGCAATCACTTGTAGCGTTACAGCAGCTTCCTTCGGTTGAAAAGGTAACCTTCAATGCAGATCAAAACAGCCTCAAATTACGGTGTACAAGCGGCAAAGAAGTGTCTATTAAACTGGAAGACACCTTGGCGCACTATGAACCGATAATTGTTGATATGTGTCGGTAACTATTACTCATAAGCTTCTTGAGTATCTACTTTAATACCCGGACTCATACTGGTCGAAAGGGTTATCGATTTTATGTAAACGCCTTTAACACCAGCAGGTTTTGCTTCAACAACAGCCTTAAGATATCGTTTTAGGTTTTCTTTCAATTTTTCATCACCAAACGATACTTTTCCGAAAATATTATGTAAATTTCCTTGTTTATCATTACGATATTCAACTTTTCCTTCCATAATATCCTTTATCGTTTCTCCGATTTCATCGGTTACCGTTCCCGCTTTAGGACTTGGCATAAGACGTTGCTGTCCAAGTATTTTTGCAACTTTACCAATTTCTTTCATCATACTTGGCATAGCAATCATAATATCAAAATCAAGCCATCCTTTGCTTATTTTCTCAATTAGGTCGCTCCCGCCGGCTTCTACGGCTCCGGCATCTTTTGCTTCTTTTTCTTTATCTTCAGAAACAAGAGCAACAATCCGATATTCTTTTCCCGTTCCATGAGGCATTTTCATCGTTCCACGTACAATTTGGTCGGCATGTTTTGGGTTCACACCGAGGTTAAGATGTACTTCGCACGAACTGTCAAATTTCGTTTTTGCAGTTTTTAATAAAAGAGGGATTGCTTCATCAATAGTGAAGAAATCTTTTTCTTCGAGCATTTCTTTCGCAGCTCGATACTTTTTGCTTCGTTTAGCCATAATAAAAGGGGTTAAGTGGTACAAGCGAACGATTACTTTTTCGTTCTCCCACGAGTTAAACGTTTTTTTCGATCTCGTTCAATAATTCTCCAGTGAAACAGCCATAGCGGCAACGCAACAAGTACCTGGGCAATGCCGATAGACAAATCACGGGCAACTGATTGTGAAATCCAGCGAGATTCTTGTTCTTCTTCACGTTTTCGTTGTTTTTCGAGACATTCTTCATACGCTTCACGTTGAAGTTTGTCGTACTCGGTTTCCTCTTCAGTTTCTTTTACAATAGGGGAATAGCGCTCACAAACCATAACAGGGCTTTCCGGCCTGTAATAATCTTCCTGTATATCAAAAATAAATACTTTGAGCCCAAGATTCACAAGAGAAACGGCGCCAATGAGAAACACAATAAATGTTATTGCACTGATGATATAAAGATAAACAAGCCGTATAATAGAGACTTTTTTATCGTCGGAATGATTTTTCTTACCTTTTGCCATAAATAGTGTCTATTATTTTTCAACGGTTACTCCCATACTTCGTGCCGTTCCCGCAATAATATTTACAGCGGCATCAACATCATGTGCGTTTAAATCTTCCATTTTTTCTTCGGCAATCTTGACTAATTGATCTCGTTTAATTGATGCAACCTTGTTTTTGTTTGGTTCGCCAGAGCCTTTTTGAAGATTAATAGCCTTTTTTATCAAAACTGCTGCAGGAGGCGTTTTGGTTATAAATGTAAACGATCGATCTTCGTACACCGTTATTTCAACCGGAATAATGGTATCTCCTTTATCGCCGGTTTTATTGTTAAACTGGGTGCAAAAGTCTTGAATGTTGAGGCCGTGTTGTCCAAGCGCGGGGCCGACAGGAGGTGCCGGATTCGCTTTTCCTGCTGGGATTTGTAGTTTTATCACGGTAAGTACCTTCTTAGGTGCCATATATACAGTTGTTAAGCATTAAATAGTTTCTAATATATTTTTCATTTTATTGTGATTTTTGGCCGGGTAGTGCAAAGTATACAACCGGTCGGTGAACTTGACAACCAAAAATACTGAGTTCGTTTCTTCTTGATGATTAGCGAAAAACGAAGCGGTGCCATATTGATTTGTTTCATTGACCGTATAAGGAGATTCTTTGTCGCTCATTTTTGTCTTTAACTGGGCGTATACTCCTTTCGCTACTTCGCTTGATGGATAAATGAGTTCATTAATAATTCCTGCCTGTTCATTATATTCGGTTATTATATAACGAATATGTTCATCATCTTGAAATTCGGAAATATCGTAGTCGTCAAATATTAATCCATCAAATTGCTCAATTGAAACATCGGGATCTTCAAATCCGGCTTCTTGCACCAAAAGCTCATCAATTCCGGCAAGTACGGTAATAAGTGGGGAATCGGTCTCTCCAGGCTGATTATCTTCAGGCGCGGTAATGTCATCGTTTGATTCAGGCTTTTCAGATACAATTGGCTGATTCTCAAGCAGTGTTTCGGTTGTTTCATCGATGTGAGGTGAAACTTCTTGTACTTCTTTAGGCGTTGTTTCGTCATGCCGCTCGAAGTACTTATATCCAAGAAGCGTTCCAACGATGCCGATAACAAGCACTGTTGCACCGATAAAAAAAATAGTGAGTTTGTTCATTATTTTTTCTTAACTTGTGTAAAGTCTAATTCTACAGGCGTTTCTCGTTCGAAAATAGTGATCATAACGGTTACTTTACCCTTTTCGTCGTCAATTTTGTTAATAACACCTTCGTAATTGGCAAACGGTCCGTCAAGAACGGTAACCGTATCTCCAACACTAAAGTCAATTTTAAACCGCGGTTCTTCTTTCCCCATGTGTTTTTCAATCACTTTCCATTCATCTTCAGATACCGGTACCGGGGTGGTGCCGGATCCTACGAATCCGGTTACATTAGGGGTATTTCGAACTACGTACCATGATTCGTCGGTTACGATCATATCAACAAGAACATATCCCGGAAATATTCGTTTTTCTTCGGTGGTCGGTTCGCCTTTTTTAATAACAATTTGCGTTTCTTTAGGAACAACGACATCAAAAATATAATCCTGCATATTCATAGTTTCGATACGTTGCAAAAGGGCTTCACGAACAGCATCCTCATATCCTGAGTATGTATGTACCACATACCAATGACGACCTGTTCCAGCTGCTTGTTTAGCCATAGTTTAATAAAAAATAAGAATAATTATGAAAGAGTGAGTAAAAATTTATACGCCATGTTGAACAGTCCGTCAAAAAGACCGATGACAAGGGCCATGAATATACAAAAACCAAGAACAATAGCAGTAAGACGCAGTGCTTGATTACGCGTTGGCCAGGTTACTTTTCGTAGTTCCTGATAACTGTTTGCAACATAGTTTATAAGTGCATTTTTAGGCATTTGTAACGTGTTTTATGAGTATTACGAGTAGACAGCTTAAAAAAGCCCTTCCCCGCTTCGGTTGAAGTATAGTCAAAAGCTTCTTTTTTTACAAGAGGAAATTTGATGGTCTATATATTGAAAAATACGCTTATTTATGATAAAATTACTAGATATAAAAATGAAAACAAATACATGGAAATATGGCTTGATTATGCAGATCTAAAGAAATCGCTGTTTCTAGAGCGGTACATGGTGTGTTTTGCGGGGCCGAGTAAAGCGCCACAGTCTACCGAAAAAAAAAGATCGGGTGCCGGAAGGAAAAGAAAACAAAGATAAACCAGGAAGCAATGCCGATCAACTGCATGGCAGGGTTGATAAGTCTCTGCAATGGATTGAGAAAACACGTGATACTATCAAGAAATCTCCGTATAAAGATCAGCCGAAAATTAAAGAGATTGATAAGAAACTGGGAGAAGTCCATAAGAAACTGGATGAAATTTATCGAAAAGCACAGGAAAAGAAAGCAAAAGTACGCAAAGTTGTGTTGCAAAAATTTGATGAAATAATGACGATATACTCAAAAGCGCAGAAAGTGTCTGGTGGGAAAATCGATATCGAATCACCGGAAGATTTCGCTTTTACGAAGGAAAAAGTTAAGAAAAAAGAGGGAAAGGAGAAGATGAGCAAAAATCCTAAAAAACGATTGGCAGCATTGGCGAATGCCATTGATAACAAAGGGTTTTCCGCATTCCAAAAGCACAAAGGGGAGATTGTGAAACTGATTGACGATTTGTCTCTTTCGCCTGGCAAAGAAAATATTACGAAATGGATGAAGGTTGCGGGAGATGTGCGAATCAGCTATATCACATGGTCCAAAAAAGCAAATATACAAACGAAAGCCGTTATCTACAAAGG
>WJKT01000066.1 GCA_014728955.1 Candidatus Peregrinibacteria bacterium | reverse complement strand
GGAATGCTCTATATGATTTTATCTACGATTGTTGTTTTTGCTGTCTTTGATTTTAAAATAGCGCTGGTTGCATTGTTGCTTACGGTATTTGGAGATCTTGTTTCGGCAATTGTTGGATTGCAATATGGTAAACGATTAATCAAAAACGGAAAATCATGGGAAGGTTTTTTTGCCGGTTTAGGGGCAAATATTGTTGTAGCCTTACTTGTATTGTGGGAAGCTCCCCTTGTCGGATTGGCCATGGCGCTTACGGCCAGTATAGTAGAATTTATTACCTATAAGCTGGATGATAATTTGACGGTTCCTATTTTTTCAGCCTTTGTTGGACATACTGCGGCTTATATTATAGGTGTCAGTCTTGTGCAAATAACCAATCCTTTGCAAGACTTTCAGCAATTTATTGCAACCTTTTTACAGTAATCGCGCATCTGAAAATACTTGCGCTGAAAGAAAAAAGTGCTAGCATGCATGTGCTTACTATTTAATCATGCAACGCACATGTCATCACTCTTTGAGAACACGCTCAAGCAGATCAATGAAGCTGCTGAAATTATGAATCTTGATAAAGATATCATTACGATTTTGAGTCATCCAAAGCGAATTCTACAGGTTAGCTTACCGGTACGAATGGATACGGGAGAAATTAAAGTGTTTGAAGGTTTTCGAGTACAACATAATGATTTGGCCGGACCGTTTAAAGGTGGTATTCGATATCATCAGCAGGTTGATATGGAAGAGGTTAAGGCACTTGCAGCATGGATGACGATGAAGTGCGCTGTAGTGGGAATTCCTCTCGGTGGTGGAAAAGGTGGAATTATTGTTAATCCAAAAGAGCTTTCAAAAAGAGAATTGGAACAATTGACAAGGCGGTATATTGATCGAGTACAGGCATTGATTGGTCCGAATAAAGATGTTCCGGCTCCCGATGTAAATACAAACGCTCAAATAATGGCATGGATGGTGGATGAATATATGAAGCTCGGGAATTTAAACAAGAAAGGTGTAGTAACCGGGAAGCCGCTTGAATGTGGCGGTTCCGAAGGACGTGCCTCGGCAACATCACAAGGTGGCGTATACGTGCTTGACGAAATTGTCGCTGAAAAAGGCATTAAACCTGAAGAAACGAAAGTGGTTATACAAGGGTTCGGTAATGCGGGTAGTCATATGGCTCGATTATTAAGTGAAAAAGGATATAAAATTTGCGGAGTTTCGGATTCCCGTGGCGGTATTTATTGCGAGGAAGGTATCGATTCGATAAATATGATTGCTTGCAAGAGAGATAAAGGTTCGGTAAGCGAATGCGCTGAAGCCGGCAGTAAGTGTGAACGATGCACGAACGAAGAATTAATTGAAAAAAAATGTGATATATTGGTTCTTGCGGCGTTGGAAAATCAAGTACATGCTGATAATGCCGATAACATAAAAGCTGATATTATAATTGAACTTGCTAATGGGCCTGTCACTCCGGAGGCAGATAGAATTTTGAATAATAAAGGAGTAATGATTATTCCTGATATCCTTGCGAACGCCGGTGGTGTAACCGTAAGTTATTTCGAATTGGTGCAAAATGAAATGCAATATTATTGGACTGAAGAAAAGGTGCAACGAAGACTAAAACCTATTATGGTAAAGGCGTGGCAACGTGTATATGAAATTCAGAAAAAGCATAAATGCACGCTTCGCCAAGCGGCATTTATTTCTGCAATGACACGGCTAAAGACTATTATGGAAACAAGAGGATTTGAGTAGTCGGTAAAATAGCGATTACCAGTCGGTATCAAAGGCGTCCATAATTGCTTGTATACGGCTGGCTGTATCTTGTTGTGTAAACTTTTCAAACGGCATAATTTCTTGTATGTCATTTGTTTCAACGCCGTAGTGTTCCGACCAGTGTTTAACCCATGATTGATAAAAAATCGTAGGTCCTTTTTGTGGTGCAACGGGAATGGAAAATGTTGATTCGATAAAATTGATCAACGGTTTGTAGCTTTCAGTCGGGAATTGTTGGAAAAGTTGACATATATGCTGAATAAAATGCTTTGGCGTTTCGTTTTTACTATTTTTATTTATATGTTCGCGAACAATTTCAACAAAGGCATTGATTTGATCACGTTGGTCTTTTGCCTGATAATAATTTTCCGAGTATCGCCCGTTCTCGTCAGGTCTTTCACCCGCTATTGCATTATTAATTTCTGTTTGTCGTTTTTGCAAATAATCCAATATGGTTTTTGCAATTTCATCGATTGAGCCGGGCTTTTCATTGTGTTCTGGATACGACATATCATTGATATTCATTGTTGTATGAGGTTATTTAAGTATAAAGATATTATGTTTATTTGTGAAAGAAAAGTTTATATTGTTCCTTCTTACTGTTTGGGTTTGCTTGTTCGTTTTTATCGAGCCATCTATCTCGTTCTTCTTGGTATTTACTTTTACTTTTTGAGTCTAATCGTTCAACAAAGCTTTTGTAATGGTTCTTATATTTTTCGTTCAATGTGTCTTTAAAGCGTTTTTCAATACCAACATTATTTTCAAGATATGTTTTGCTGAAGCAAAAATGGAAATCAGCTCCTTTTTGAGAAACTATTAATGCATCACTTCCAGTTCCGAAAGGAATATTCATATTTTTTACCGTGTCAATGATAACGTCTTGATATACGAAGGTAAGGAATGCATCGCCACCGACATGGCCAAGCGTTTCATTGATTGATTTAAATTTTCCAATTTCAATCTTCCAACTGTTTTTTGGGTTAAATCGTGAATTACCCTGTTTCATCTCATGTTTATATGAAGTCATTGTTCGTGCACCCGTATAGTTTCCGTAATCTCGCAAATTGGAAACATACTCATTTTGCAGTTTTTGTGCTAACGAAGGGTTTGCCCCGTATTGCTTGAGTACCCTCCCAACATCTTTTGTTGTTGAATCTGGTGAACTTAATACTTTTCCCAAATCTTCTCTAAATTTAACTTGTTGTGCCGGGTCAGCACTTTCAATTGTTTTGTTAAAAGTTTTGAGGCGAGCATCAAATTGACTTTGCGCTTTTCCAAAAAGACGTTTCGCTTCTTTATTGAGATTTTGTTTTTGTTGAGTATCAAGTACATTGTGAATTTGAAAATCATTGATGCGTTCTGCTGTTGATTTCGGATTACGTGGATCGAGATCAAAATTCCCTCGCCCATTGATTTTTTTAAGATCTTCCATTGCCGCATCAGCGTACATGAGTGATTTTTTCATATTACCTTTTTGCTTCCAATTCAAATGCTTCCCATCTATTCCAATAACAGAACCTGAGATTCCGCCCAGTTCTTTATATGCTTTGTTTATACCGTTTAGATCCTTGGCGTATTTTGTTGCGGCTATGTGTTCTGCCATAGCGTGTTTTTCTTGACTGGAAAGGGTTGATAGGACTTCTTTCTTTGTTTTTGCAGACATGGCAAGCATTTCTTTA
This sequence comes from Candidatus Peregrinibacteria bacterium, assembly GCA_014728955.1. Classification (GTDB taxonomy): domain Bacteria; phylum Patescibacteriota; class Gracilibacteria; order UBA1369; family PNNO01; genus PNNO01. The sequence continues at coordinate 3,456 of WJKT01000066.1, read as the reverse complement.
TGCAACACTTTTCGAGGAGCGGTCGTCATAAGAGTGAATTCTTCTCCTCCCATTCGCACCCCGTATGCTTTATAGCCCGCTTTACGTAAATTGCTAACAGCATTATTTATATTTTTTGCAATAATTTTAATTTGCACATCACCGTATGCGCGTCCTTTTAATTCATTACTTGCTCTAAAATGGTCAGCGTCAAAATTTGCTACACTTAGCTTTTTGCCTTGTTTCAATATATTTTCCCCCAAGGCTAATCCGTTTCGGTTAAACAAACCTGTTGCTTTATCAAAGTATGTTTCACTCACCATTTCTCGATTTCCTTTTACTTTAAGAATGTCCAGCGTTGTTTCTCGTGTGTTGTTATTTATGTTTTCAGATTTATACAAAAGCGTGTTTAAGTTCCGGGTTGTAGTTGAAAGTTTGTTTTTTATTTCAGAAATTGAATTTAATTTAAGAGCAAGCCCTCCTGTGGTTAAACGTAAAACCGGCATAGGAATAAACTTGGATTGAGCCAAATCTGCGGGAAGCACTTTTGCAAGTCTTGGATGTTTTGCAATAAATGCTTTGTAATTCCCGTTCAATGCAACGAATTTCTTATATGCACGAACTTTAATCGGGGTGTCTACCCATCGGCTTATTTTTGCTTTTGTCTCGGTAATAACTGAAGTTGGAACTTTTAATGTAAAAGCTGTTTCTCCTTTTGTTACCCTGAAATTGTTGCCTTTTGCTTTGACAATGGTGTATCCGCGTTTATATAAATCGTTGAATGCGGAAAGTGACGCTTCGGAATTGTTTACTGTATAAGTGTTTTTTTCTCCTCCCACTTTTTGCAATCCCGGCACGCGTGTCATTTCAACATCGGATGAAAGATTTGTTGGATATTGTGCCGGATGGATATCCATTGTGCCGGCAACTCGTTCAATTTTCTTGCCGGTTTTTGGATTAATATCTTGTGCGATCATAGTTAACGTAACGGAACCATCTTGATTAATCACTGTTTCATAAGTTCTTCCTTGTTGTTTTGCAACTTCTTGTTTTAGATTTGTAATGAACTCTTGTGGCGTCTTTGTTGTGTACACCATTTGAGATCCTTCGGTGGTTATCCCTACATCGGCCGCCTTTATACCTTGCATACTTAAATTCGTGTTGTAGCCGTCTGAAGCGCTTGCAACAGAGACGATGAATTCAGCCATTGGATGAATTTTTCCAGCAATATTTTCCACACCTTCTTCTGCACTTTCTTCCCCCACTTGTGCGCCGAATCTGCGTAAGAGTGTTTGCTTATTAATTGTATTGCCGGATTGAAACCAGCTACCCGGTGAAGCAATTTTTGAGACGGTTTTGATTTTACTTAGCGCTGTTTTGGAAAAATTTACCAGTCCCGGAAATCGAAACGCAAAATATTTTGCTGTTGAAATATGCTTAAGTGAACTAACGACACCTTTAGCTGCGCCAACTGCTAGTAGAGAAAAGGCAAATGAAGTTGCGTAATCAGTCGCCATGTCTTCGGGATTCCATATTTTTTCAGCACCGCCAAAATCAACCAAGCCAAGTTCATCAAATCCTGATTGCACTAAGCGTGATCCAATGACACTTCCGCCGGCAACTCCCATCATACTCATACTTCCAACAGCAAAATTTGCAACACCGGTACTAACAGGAATAATGCCGGCCGCAGTCGCTGTACCGAATAATTTTGCACCAAATGCGCTTGCCGCCCATCCTCCGCCAATAGCAAAACAAATTGCTCCCGCTAAAATTGCTGCAGTTGCAACACCTTTCCAAAATCCTTCTCTGTTATATTTTTCTTGTGCGTCTTTAATGTTCTCTGCCTGTTTATATACTTTTTTAATTGATTCACGGCTTATCGGCGATTTCGGATTGTTAAGAGCCTTAGTTATATTGGCAATAATTTGTTTTATGTATTTTTCACGCTGTTTCCTCATTGAGGGAGGCAGTCCTTCTGTGAGAGTTGTATCGTGGAGAGACACTGTTAACTCTCTTTTACTTTTGATTGCATTATTACGGGCTTTTTTAATGGTGGTTGCCAAATTGATAACCTGCCCTATACCTTGTTCAAATCGATAGTTGACAAGGCGGGGGTTTGTTTTTGCTTGTCTCTCTATACGTTTTCCAATGTAAGGAAGTGGACGCGCTGCATCGTTTATAGCCTCAAAATGTTTTTGCATTCGGCCTTGATGAGGGCTGATTTCTTTTTGAATAAGAGGCCCGAACAGTGGTGATCTGGTAATATCTTCCGCTTTTGGAATATCTTCTTTCTGTTTTTTGCCAAGAAAAACACGTACTTCATTTATACGATTAACACAGTAAGCGGAACGGTTTTTTATTGTTTTTATTTTCTTTGTTAAGGTTTTATCTTTTCCCCATAACATTTTCACACTTTGGTAGTTGCCGAGTAGCGTAATAGACGCTTGACGCATATTATTAAGCAAGCTCATGTAGCCCGCAATTCGTTGGGCAGACTCTATTTTCTTTTCCTGCGGGATACCTTGAAACGTATCGAATTTACTAACCAGTGATTCAAAATAAAGTGCTGCATCTTTTTCATTCGGTAGATGCTCATTCATAAGATTTTCAATAGCGCGCGTTTGATATGAAAACTGTTCATCAAATACTCGCTTTGCTACTGCTGAAAGTTTTCCTGTTTTTGAAAAGTTATTCAGGATGTCATGCAAGGTTAATGGATGATCCAATGTTGGATTTTTTGCATATCATTTTTTGATTTCCAGTGCATGAGCGGACATTGAGAATTTGAGCTCTTTTGAACGCAACAGTTCCAGTTGAGGAATTGTTGCAACATTGCACTTATCTACGGCAATGCGTTCAAGCTGAACACTTTTTTGTGCATGTAAAATACTCTTAATGACTTTTTTACTCTTGGCACTTGAGGGATTGATCCGCTTTATTGAAAGATATGAATTTGCGAGTGATCGTTTTGCGGAAATCAACGTAAGTTCTTTTTGATATCCTGCAATGCTGTATAGTGAGACGGCAATTTTTTGATGTAAGGATGCAATGTTTTTATCCATTGCATTATTAGGGTTTTCTTTAAGATATTTATTGAGCTCATTTTGTTCACGTTTTAAGTGATTTTTCATTGATCGCAACTTTTTTTTGCTTTCTTGTTCTTGTTTAGTTAACGTTGATTCTATCGTGAGAGTAAGCTTAATTGCATCAATTGCTCGTCTTGATTTCCCTTCTTGTATTGCGATAATCGAAACCAGCAGGAAGCGTGAAAGCGCTCTTCCGCGCAATTTCTGTGTTAATGATTCGTAACTTTTTTTGTCGAGCTTCTTGAGTTTTTCAACATTATTAACAATAAAAAGACCAATGCGTTTTTTGGGAACGCCTGTTTTTATAAAAGCTGACATCATGCCGTTAAGCTCGTTATTGTTTAATCGTAAGCCGGTTTTTTCACGGATGTCTTTACATTGTTTGAAG
>WJKT01000065.1 GCA_014728955.1 Candidatus Peregrinibacteria bacterium | reverse complement strand
ATCCTCCGAGTTCTTTGCAATGCTTCATAGTCCGGGGTGCCCCGTTGTAACCGGCGGTTAATTGCTGACTGTCTTTTGCGATAACCGAACCCACTTTCCGTCGCAGACATGTTGATCTTTCCGCCCACAGATAAGAGAGTCCCATAAAAATTTCATCAAAATTCGGGCGTTCTTCTCCTTCAAGCAGATGAAGAAAATGCATCACTTTATTATTGAGTTCCTCAAGTGGGCCGTCATTAACAATAAGATAATCCGATCGTTCTATACATCGTGCCACTTGCTGTCCATCATCGGGCTGGCCTTTTCCTTTTTCGGTTTCCAATTTCTCCTTGATCATTTCTTCGGTAAGTACATCGCCTTTTCTTTTTCGGGAAAGTACACGCTTTATTATGGTTTCCGTGCTACATGAAAGCCCCATCACATAAAAGTTATTCAGTTTTTCAAGTTCTTTAATTTCCAGTGGATTGCGGATTCCGTCAATTACCCATTTTTTCTGTGGATCTTGTGCAATCTTTTTACGTACCTGTTGAGCTAAATAGTGTGCACCATGTTTTTTCCGAAGCTGATTACCCGTTTTAATTAAATTTTCACGCGTATGTTCACGTTTTTCTTTTGTTGCTTCTTCACGCACTATGTCGGAAAGGGAGATATATGAAAACCCGTTTTCTTTGAGTATTTCAGCAATAACGCCTTTTCCCGTTGCCAAATAGCCGGTAAGTCCAATATACATAATTATCGCGGTTAAACTGCGATTTAGTGTAGTCCTTTCTTTTGCATTTAATCAAGTAGTTCTTTTTATCTTTCTGTCTATGAAAAACAGAAGACATGCAGCTAAAACAGTGCTGATGCCCGACGCAAACAGAGGAATATGATATCCGTATTGTGCGCCAACAGGGCCAAAAATAAATGCTCCGGTAGAAGCACCAATAATTTGCGTAAGACTTATTACGCTGGCATTACCTCCTATGCGATCAACATCAAAAATACTGACAATACCGTAATAAATGCTGAACATCATAGCGCCGTCTCCAAATTCGTGAATGCAGCGAATAACTAATCCGAGCCACACATTGGTTTGCAGGGAAAGCAGTGCATGACCGATGCCGGAAATAAACAGCCCGATATAAAAAACCTTTCGCGGGTTAAATCCGCGTTGCACTTTATGACCGAAAAATAATGAACTTAATGCAAGAAATATGATTGATGTCCCGATGAACAGCCCCGTTTGCTCTAAGTTAAGATTAAAACGGGTATGTAAAAAAAGTGAATATGATGTTTTTTCAGCACCAAAATGAAGTGTAAAAAGAAACACCACCAGCATAAAAAGGAGAACCTCTTTTCGAAAAATATCTTCTTTATATTTAAGCAGCTTAAATTTGAAGGTGTGCGTCATCGGCAGTAATCGTGAAATAAACATGGCGCCGATGAGTAAAACGATAATGACAATAATGGTATTTTTAAATCCAAGATGGTTGATAAGGCTTCCGCCAAGCATATAACCTATTGTTTCAATGAGAACGACATATCCCAGGTATTTACCGAGCTGCCTTGATGATTGTTTTCTGTCGATAATACGGTATGCCAGTGAATCAACCGATACATTAAAGAGATTTTTTCCCAATCCTCCGAATATAAAAGCACCTGCAAGAAGCAAGGTATTGGTCGTATTGAGTAATCCCGCATAATAAATAATACTCACAAGTAATGCTATAAAAATAATACGTTTTGAATGCATGCGGTCATTGGCAAGCCCGGCAGGGAATATCGTGATAACAGCCATAAGATTTGCAAGACCGATAAACAGTCCTATTTCGACTCCACTAAAGCCTTGTTCTACCAAAAAGATAGGAACAAAAACCCAGAACATACTATAGATAAATCCATGTATTGATTTTGTGAGGATAGGAAGCGAGAGAGGATTTTTCATTGCACAACATGTGGTTAGTCGATATGGGGAATACACCTTTACCCTTTAACAGTATTGGCATACAATACTAGCGGTTTTACTAACTAAACTATATGAAATTATTCAAGACAACAACTGCTTTTTCACTTTGCTGTGTAATTGGGATGCTCTTTTTTATGCCATCGGTCTTTGCCGGCGAACCTCAACCGCTTCTATCAGAAGATGTCTATTTAATGGAGCCTGAGTATGAAATCTTTTTTGAAGAGGATCCATATATTTCCGATATAGTCTTTGAGCCTGTCTTTGACGAGGATCCGGGAGATCCGTATCAAAATGATCCGGATATTGTTGTTGATCTTGAAGGAGCATTAACTCAGGATTTGCGGGCGGCATTGAATTGGACACCATATCTTGAGCCTGATTTTGCTATGTATAAAGTGGTTCATGATCAAGTTGATGCAAAACCGTATTATCCGAAACACGGATATCTTGATTATTTTGAAGATCCATATAAAACAGGATATATTACCGGAGAAGTGCCTGAAGGTGATAACTACTTTAGAGTATGCGTGCTTACTACGGATGATAGACGCGGATGTAGTAATCCGGTACATTTATTTGTAGATCCGGTGTATACATTTGAGCCGGAATTCGATCCCGATGCCGAGCCTGACCCTGATATGGATATGGAGCCGGAACCAGATCCGGAGCGTGAGATTGATGATGAAATAAGACCCGACCGGGAGGTGGATCGCGAATCCACATTAGATCGTGATCGTCCGGAACGATTGAATAATAAACCGGGATTCTTTGAACATCTATGGAGTCTTACGGTAAATAATCTTGCGACTATCGTTGCTATTATTACCGTCCTTGTTGCTATTTCGGGCTTTACATTCGCAACCAAACGAAAGCAAAAATCTATCGCAAAATATATTAATCAAATTGACGATACGTATTCGGAATACAAAATGAAAGCTAAACGATGCGAAGCGGAGCTTTATCGTTTAAAAGATATTGTTGATGATCAACTGAAATCGGGAAAGATTGACGAAGGCGCGTATCAGCTGCTGATCAATAGAATTGAAGGATATATGATTGATGTTCAAAAGCAAATTGTGAATGAAAAGTTTGGCGGATTGCCTTCAAGTATGAAAGATCAGATGTTTAAAATGATGGAAGATGGCGAAATTACCGAATCGGAATTCGAGACGATGCAGACATTAATTAAACGATCGGAGCTTTCGGCATCCGAACAAGACAGCCTGTTGCAAACAATCAAAGATTTCAAAAAACAGGATGAAATGATGAAGAAAAAGGGAAGAAGCGAATAACGTTAATTAATAAAGAGTGTTATTCCGGTTAATACCGTTGCGAAACAAATCCATATAAAATAAGGAACAAGGAGATATGCCGCCTTCTTATCGACGCGATAGGTGCACCAGATAAGAAGCAATACCGAGGCGATGAGCAATGGTAATTCGAGAAATGCGAGTAAAATGCTTTTCATGCCAAAGAAAAAGATACTGTAGAGAGCGTTTAGTATACCGTTTAAAACAAATAGCATAAGCGTCATAGTCCTATCTTTGTTCTTTTTTGGTTTATCAAGAACGAGTACCACCGATAGTGCTATGAGGAAATATAATACGCTCCATACCAATATAAAGATCCAGCTTGGTGGTTGTATTGATGGCATGTTCAATGTCGAAAACCATATAGTGTTTTGGTCAAACGTAACAAGTCCCAAAAGCAAAAGCATTAAAACAAAAAGGATAGCAATCGCTATCAGCAACATTCTTTTTGTATTCTTGTACCAGTTTTTCATAATTTAGCAGGTGAGGGTGGTGCCTAAGCACACGTTATACCCCAACTGAGTCCATGCGTTAATTCCTCCCGCCATGCTTTTGACGTTTGTATAGCCCATCGAATCTAACAGTGCCTGTGCTTGTGCACTGCGGTTTCCCGATCGGCAATACACGATAATTTCATCTGTCTTGTCCAGTTCGGTGAGGCGGTCTATCTCTTCTTGTAGAGAATCAAGAGGTATGAGGGTTGAATTTGATAAATGTCTTTGATGATATTCTTCAGGTGTTCGTACGTCAATAACGATAACGGACGGATTCTCCGTTATTGTTTGATATGTTTCCAGTGCAGATATTTCGATGGCTTCTTTGTCCTGGCTTTGTTCTTCGGGTAACTGATTGCAACCGACAACGGCAAGCAGAAGTATCGAACAAAAAATAATGCTTATGTATTTTTTCATACACAATGTAGGTAACGTACAAAAATACGATACAATGGAAAAAAATTTACTGCAAGTAAACTTTTGTTATGTATGCAAGAACTATTTTTAGAAGGGGAGGTCGTCAATCGTTACCTCATCTTCAGGATTTGCGGGCTTATTGCCTCCTGACGCATTTGATGGTTCTTGCGGCGCTTGATTCTGAGATTGTGTGTTTTGCTGTTGCGGTTTCTGATTTGTAGTTGATTGAGGCGTAGTATTGTTTGTCGGTTGATTTGATTGTGCGTCTCCTTTTTTATCAAGCATGATCATATTGTCAGCAACGATTTCAGTTCTGTATCGCTTTGAGCCGTCTTCGGCTTCCCATGTTCGGGTTTGTAACCGTCCTTCAATGTATACCTTACTTCCTTTTTTTAAATATTGTCCGCAAATTTCAGCGAGCTTACGCCATGCAACCACGTTGTGAAATTCCGCCTTGTCTTGTTTTTGTCCGCTTGAATCGGTCCATGAAAGGTTAGTCGCAACGGAAAATGTAGTAACTACTTGTCCGCCCGGAATTTGTTTCATTTCGGGATCGCGCGTGAGGTTCCCAATTAATTGAACCTTGTTAAGTGACATTGCCATAGATACAGTGTTTAAGTTATTATTTACAAAGTGACCGGTAGCAGCAGTGTACTATAGCTTGTGAAACTTTGAAAACATATTTTCTTGAGAGGATTATCGAATCGTCGTCTTACAGCCATTTTTATTTATCTCGCCAACGAATTCTATTGGCTCTCTGGTGAGGTAAAGGTGATGAAGGTAGCCGATAAAATAGCCGAGAAGTATGCCAATCAGTACCATGAAAACGGTTTGTACATAACGGCGGAATTTCGTTTTTGATATTATTAATATGTGGTTATGCATCGATATTTATTTTTATTGGGAAGACAATCCAAGCTCTCCGTTGCCGAGTTGGAGGCGGTTGTTGGGAAAGGAACGGTAATGGGTGAGTTTTATGTTATTGAACGCAAAGAAAAAATTGCCGATCCGATTGAGTTACAGAATATGCTTGGTGGAACTATTAAAATTGCAAAAGTAATTGCGGAGGAAACGTCTCTTCCGGCTATTCAGGATCGTTGTGTTGATTATTTGAATGAGCATGAAGAAGGGAAAGTTATTTTTGCTATTAATATGTATCATTTTGCACAGTCTTTTAAAAAAGAGTTAAAAAATATATTAAAAACCGTTAAACGAAGATTGAAAAAACAGGGTAAAGGGGCACGGTTTGTTAACAAGCCGGGGCAAAATGTTCGTAGTGTAACTATTCATGAAGAACATTTATGTCAAAAGGGAACGGATATGACTATTGTAAAGGACAACCAGTCGTATCTCCTTGCCTACACTCTGAGTGTTCAGCAATTCAAGCAGTATTCTTTTCGTGATTATAAGCGGCCGGCGCGAGATGCTAAAAGTGGAATGCTCCCACCGAAATTAGCACAAATAATGATTAATATTGCATGTAAAAAAGCACTTTCCGTGGTATATGATCCTTTTTGCGGAAGCGGAACCGTTTTAATGGAAGCCTTATTGCAAGGACATCAGGTTTTGGGGTCGGATGTGAGTACAAAAGCAGTTGAAGATACAAAGCAGAATCTTGCCTGGGTAAAAGATAAATTTATGCATGTGAGTAACGGTGTTATTAAGATTTTTGAACACGATGCAACAACATTGGAGAAAAATGATATTACCATTATACCGCGTACAGTGGTGAGTGAAATATATCTTGGACCGCCGTTATCACAATCCCCATCCGGAGCGGAGCGAAAAAAGAATTTTGACACCATTAAAGAGATCTTTTTAGGTGCGCTTCAGGCATTGCATGGGATCTTAAATAATGATGCCGAATTGGTTTTTGCAGTTCCATTTTATAGGGGAAAAAACAAGAAATACTTTTTGGATTCTCTCATTGAAGATACTGAAAAAATAGGATTTAAACATGTCGCATTTGATAATCCCGATACAAAACGCGGAACATTATTGTATTATCGTAGTGATCAATTGGTAGGAAGGGAAATACTTCATTTTAAAATGAGTTGAAAAGGGGAGTGAATTCGTTTATATTATTGCCGTTGTCCGTATGGATCTTTAACAAATCGTTCCCGGGTAGCTCAATGGTAGAGCATTCGGCTGTTAACCGAAGGGTTGCCGGTTCGAGCCCGGCCCCGGGAGCCAAAATCAAAAATAAAAATACAGTATATATAATCTATACAATATGAAAAAAAATGTATTTCAGACAGGTCAAGGTGGCACAGTATACGCCTTGGGTCTTATTGGAGCTCTTGTTTTTTATATCGGAAACGCATCATCGTTTTGGATGGGCGTTGCAGGTTTTTTTCAAGCATTGTTTTGGCCGGCGTTTCTGGTCCATGGTTTGTTTGAGTTTTTGCTTACTTAAAAGAGGGGATCTTAAAGAGCGCTTATTAGATCCTTTCCCTTTCGTATGGTACAATAATTCTTAGTTAATACACGTTAATCTTGTATTTCGTTTTTTTGACGAGCTTGCGTATTCAAAAGTAGAAATCTAATATGGATATTTAAGCCTTCCCGACCACTACGATAGGTGGATATAAAATGTTCGGCGGCTTTTTGAAGTGTCGTCATAGACGCGTCTTGAACCGGAGGTTCGGTCCCGAAAAACGAGCAAAATGTGTCCAAAATAGCTTGAGATTTGCCTCATACTTTTGCCTGAACGTATCATTTTAACTGCTTTTGCTCACAATTTGGGAAGTTTTGGATTAGTTGTATATGCCATATTGTGCTTGTTATTTTTCATATAGAATTGTACACCAAGGTTCACAAACATTGAACCATTATAAAAGGGGCTTGACAAAAAAATAAAACCTGTTAAAGTATAAATCAGTTCTTTGAAAAATAGTGTTGATTAAGTCGATGAACATGAGTACCCAAGTATGACATTTCCATTTTTGAGAAATGTTAGCAGGGTGTTCATTCCTCGTCGGCTTAAAAACAATCTACGCTAGAAGAAAGGAGACAGAAATGTCGAAAAAAAGTAGAGAAAAGTTGTCCGAAACCGTATCTAAAGTCATTGCCTATGTATTGTATGCAGTGTTATGTGTGACCCTGGTCATATTTTTCACACTTGCCTCAATCTTGTTTTTCGATTTCCCTTCCAAAAAAATGCCTTTCACAAGATCACCGGGGTATTCGTGGTATTCAGAAATGTTGGAAGAGGTGGAGTACCGGGCGGCGCGTTTGAAACAGGATATGGTTCCTCCCACGAGGCACTGTGTTCTTGGCTCGATCGAAGTCTGCGGTGATGCTGCCGGTGAGCTTCTTTCTTTGAGGCAGTGTATAAAGTCTCCCTCCGCGTCTTACGCTTACTACAGTAATTGGGGCCCTTGTGTTTCGTTGACCAAAAAGGAGCGAGCGCAAGGATACTGTCTTCTCGGCGAAACTATTCCTTGCGGTTCCAACGTGGGGCAGTGTTACATGGGTTATAAAACCTGCGAACCCATAAAAGGAACTTACCTGAAAGGGAAATGGGACTTAGCCACATGTGACGGAGCTATCGGGCCTACTCCAGAAGAGTGTGACGGCATCGACAACGACTGTAACGGCTTAATCGATGATGGGTTCGAGAGTAATGAAAGTTATCTCGGTACCACGCTCGAGCAGTTTTTCCAAAATCGTAAGAGTTGTGATACTAAGGCGCATCTGGAACGTATTAAAAAGGCCAAAATGGCGTATTTAAAAGAGTGTTATCCCGGCATGACCCGTTCGTGCGGCACTTCCACTGGTGAGTGTTTTGCCGGGTACCAGGCCTGTGTCTTAGTGGATAACGATACTCATTGGAGTTGGGGTGATTGCGAAGGTACTATCGGGCCTAATCCCGAAGAGTGTGACGGTCTTGACAACGACTGCAACGGTGTGGTCGATGACGGGCTGAATGGATGTGAAAAAGGAGGAAAAGATCCGATACCACTGAAAAAATCATAAGTTAGACGAGGAATTATGAGGAGTATTTGCCAGAGTGCATCTACTCCTCTTCCTCAAACAAAAATGTACTCACAACTCTTTGAATTAAAGAGTGCTCTTGTTAGCTCCTTTCCCTTTCGTATGGTACAATAATGCATAGTTAATACATGCTAACCT
>WJKT01000064.1 GCA_014728955.1 Candidatus Peregrinibacteria bacterium | reverse complement strand
GCTTACAGGAAGAAGTATCGGGCGTTATTGATGGAGATACATAAAAAACGGCCACTCAAGGGTATGAGTAGCCGCCTTTTTGTTCCCCTTTTTTATTGTTGCCTCATTTTCAATCCTTGCCCGTTTTGTGGAGCTTGTCGTTCCGGGAGGCCAAGTTGTTCCCGTAGGCTGTTGGCGGTTTCCATATCTTTCGATTGGATTGCCTCATGCATGTCAACAAAGGTATCAAAATTCTCTTCATTGATATAATCGAGTACCGGTGGGGTTATCGCCTCATGCCATGCATTGTAGTCTCTGTTTTCAAGAGCGGTTTGAACTTCTTCTCGCATTCGAAACTTTCCTTTATTCATATTCTTGTTTTTTGGCCCCGGCTGAAAACCGAGCTGGTCGGCAAGTTCTTTTGCTTTTTCCATATCTCCGTTTTGTTTTGCTTGATGCATTTCATTAAGGAGATGGAAGTTGTCGGCAGTAATGTTGCCAAACAGTTCCGCCGCACGTGGATGGTCTTGTGTAAGCTCGGCCCATGCGTCGTAATCATTGTTTTCTACCGCTTGGCGAACTTCTTCCAGTTTACCCTTTTGTTCCCCTTGTGGTTGCATAGCCCCTTGATTTGCTGCCGCTACATTAACGATAGTGAGAGCGGCGACCACGGCAAGCGTGGTAAGTACGTGAGATGTTTTCATTGTACACAGTGGTTAAAAAATAAAGGTGTAAATGAGTGAAGCCTCGAGCGCTTTCACTTATTAATACACCGCGGAGCATGATTTTATTTCATTTTTTGAATTTTTTGCTTAAAACCCTTAAGAACGTGTGGTGCGGGTCGTACGCCTTCCGCGTCAAAGGTGAGGGGGGCTGTTTTTTCTCCCACTATAACAACGTGGTCGCCGATGCGTGGTGGTGCAAGGGGTGGGAAAATGGCGTCGGTCACATCAACGGTCCATTTTTTTCCGGTATAATCATCGATAATCCAGAGCGAATTATCGTCCATTTTAACAATCTTTCCCGGTAGCAGGCCTTGTTCCGGTGCTTGCCATACCTTTTCACGCAATTCTTGATAGTGTCTATACGGTTGTACTTTTTCTCGAAGTAATCTATCCATTCCCTGGGCGAATCTTGTAGCAAACAGTATGCTTCCCATTATGAGTGAAGCGATAATGGCAATAGTAACAATGATTGATGGTCTTACTCTATATCCTTTTGTTGTGTGTTTGTATATCTTGGTTGCCAAAAAAATCATTAGCCCGACAACTAATATCCATATATACGGTAAAACGTAGATAAAACTGTGCAATCCTCCGGCAATGCGGGGGACAACTTCCCAATCCGTTGTTGCCAAGTGAAATAAGATAATCCCTGTTGCCAGGCTGCCAAATAATAATGCAAATCCAAATAAAGCCCACATGCCGACATGCAGTAATACAAACTGCCATTTTGGAATGGGCTTGATATCCTTTTCTTTAATTTCTTTTATGATAGTGCTGCTAAGCTTACTCATGATGTATTGATGTTATAAGATTCTCATCATAGGCACGTTGTTTGAATTTTGCTTTTGCTCGAGAGAGCAATGTTCCTACGGTGCCGATAGGTTTTTTCAAAATATCGCTGATTTCCTGATAATCTTGGTCTTCAAGATAATACAGGATAAGAACATCACGATATTTTTTAGGCAGTGCATAAATAATAGTTCGTACTTTTTCCGCTCGTTCTTTTTGAGATATCGCATCTGAGACATTATCATCACTTTCCAGTATTTGTATGAGATCAAACTGTTCCGGATCGTTTGTTTCCAGGGCATCTGTTTGTTTTCTTTTTTTGCTTCGAAGATGATTTATCGATTCATTGTGCGCAATTCGATACGCCCAGCTGGAGAAGGATAAAGACGTATCGATATTATTAAGATTTTTGTATATTTTAATAAAAACTTCTTGTAAGATGTCTTCCGCATGATGATTGTAATAACCGGTTAAACGCTTGATATAACGAAGAAGCCTGCGTTCGTATCGTTCAACCAGTGTGGCAAAAGCATTATTGTCGTTGAGACTTTTCTCTACTAATTGTTCATCGGTTGGTTTCATGCGGACAAGAGAGATCTAAAAAAAGGGGTGTCTGTATTGTACTACACATTTGGAGGGAGTTTTATTTCAAAAAAGACCCCGCCATATTTGGAGAGGTCTTTTAAGCCTTACTTCCTATGAATTATTCAAGTTCGAATTGATCTGCTAATTCTTCTTGTACAACCATGCAAGCTTCATAGTCGGCGTATTGTTCTGGTTGTAATTCTGGATCTGGTGCTAATCCACCTGTGCAGTATGGATATCCTACAACCATGTATTCATCAGTTACTTCCAATACTTGGTTAGAACCAAGTTCTCCGCATGGAGTAACGATTGCTTCAACCTCTTCTTTAGTTAATTTATCAGGATTTTCAGTCTTATAAAGAGTGATATCCATTGAATCGGATTCGAAAGCTTTAAACATCATGATTTCTCCTGCATTTAGAGTTTCGTTTAGAGCTATCGCTTCTTCGCTGCATCCGTAGAATAGGTCGTTTCCTTCTGTATAAGCTATCGTGAATTTATCGTCCTCTTCTTCTGTTGCTTCTTCAGTATCTTCAACTTCGTCTTTAGCAATATCTTCTTCAACATCAGTTTCTTCCTCCTGTACGTCTTCCACTACAGGAGTAGTTTCGTCAGCCGGAGCTTGAGTGTCCTCTTCCGGTACTGACATGCAGCCGCTTAAGGCTACTGTTGCAAGGATCGATACGATTCCTGCGAGTGCGAGTTTTTTCATGGTTACATTGGTTAAGATTTTTCACACTAGGTACACAATAACACGTGAGATTAAAAAAGTTGCGGTTTTTATGATTTATTGTATTTCAATTGTCTTTGCACCACTTATGTTAGCAATTTCCGGATTTTCGAATACTTCGATTTTTGCCGGATCAGCGTAGAATGTTCCCGGATGAATCACCTTTGCGTAGTATGTTCTAACCGGTGTTGAGTATTGACCGGGGAAATAGCTAAAGTGTGCTTCCTGGTTGTAAATTTTGTATGGATTGCGCGCCCGTAAGGCAAGTGAACCCGGATTCCCAAGAATCTGTAATCCGCTTGGGACAATGTCTACTATATGATACGCCTTATCCGGCATCGTTTCGTTAACGGAAAACTTTAAGGTGATTTTAACAATGTCGTCCACTTCATAATATGTTTTTTCCGGCTCCCCAACTACTTCGTATGTTCTGGAAATACGTACTCTGTCGTCTCGTTTAAACTGCTTTGGTTGTACTGCTTGTTTGTAATGTACCACCGCTGCAAGGTCGCCTTCGATGTTATTAATGCGGATACCTTTTGTACTATGTGCAAGCGCTGAATATACTTCACATTGTTCAAGCGTCTTATCTTCATCCATATTGCCGACGTGGACGGTAAAGCTCACCTTTTTGTCGCTTGCGTATGCAAGTCCTTCTTTTACATAACCAATAAGATAAAGGTTTAACAGATCGTCTTTGCTTGTATAAAATCTGACTTCATTCCAATAGGTGGCGGCATCATCTTTATACTGAAGAGAAGCGGCCAAAACGGTTGCCAGAGCATTTTCCTGCACCGAGGTCTCATCCATTTCGCTTATCGCACGGTTGTACATTTTTTTTGCATCCTCTTTGCTGCCCAATTGTTCAAATGCCAGTCCGATATAAAACATATCAACGGTAGATAGTTTTTCTTCATTCTGTATTGCATTCAGACTTGTTAATACCGGCTCGTTCAGGCTTGCAAGTCCCAACAGTGAAGCGGTTATTTCAGAAAGGTTACTGTCCGTACTGGTGTAATAGTTTTCAAAATACTTTTTTAGTAGGCGCTCGTTGTATCGTTCCGGATTGTTATCGAATGCAACGGTTAATGCGGATACTGTAAGATCGCTGTCTGCATATGGAAGGATAGCCAGTCCGCCGTCGTTTTGCTGGTATTCTTCAAAGTCAGTATTGTAATGAGGAGCAAAATCCTGATCAAAATATTCATCAAGCAGCTCAATGGCAGCTTTTTCTCCAAGATGTTTTTCAAGTCGTTCACCGTGAGAGTAATAAAGATGCATAAGCGCTCCGTAATAGCTACTGACTCCTCCGTCCATTAAATATACCTGTGCGTAACCCTCGTCGGGAAGCGGGATGTCATCTTCGTTGGTAAATTTTGGAATAATGTCTACGATGCTTTTATTTAATCGCGACCCTCGTACAAGAATGTCTTCCGAGAGAGCATCTTTCTTGCCGTTTGCTTCTACATCCAATTGGATAGTGTGTGTGCCTTTTATTAATTCCGGAAGAGGCTGGTAGTTTGCTTGATATGCTTTTCCTTCAATGTCGCGTGTATCTTCAATACCGAGAGACTCTGCGGTTAATCCGAATGCAACGGCATCTCCATCCGACAATGATTCTCCGAACGCTCGTATGCCGATTTTCGGTGTATCCTTTATCGAATATTCTTTATTCATAATAAAGTCTCCAAAGAGCGGAAGCGTTACCTGTACTGCGTCGACTCCCAACCCCACTTGTAGATTTTCCGTATCGATAGCGGTTGCCATAACTCGCCATGTTGTAACATTGTCGGGAACCTGGAATTCAAGTCGTGCTTTTCCGTTGCTGTTCGTTGTTACCGACTGGAAGGTAGCGGTATCTTCAAAGTCGTTTCGAACACCGTCACCGCCTTTATCGTTATGCACGTAAATATCGTTTGCAATATAGGTATGATATTTCTCAACTTCAAAATTGTAGACGTTTGTTTGCTCGGTTACTGTTCGTACAGATGTAACCGGGATTTCCTCATTATCTTTTCCTAAGAGACGATCTCCCACCTTGATCGTAGAGGCTGTGTCCCATTTTCCGTTAATAAGAAGTACGTGCTCACCGGTTACTTCAAGTGTGTCGTTAACAACCATATATCCGTTAACGGTATGTTCTACGGTATTTGTTACCTTTGCAGCAACCAGTTTGTTTGAAAATGGGGCTCTTTTTGTGAGAATCATATCTCCTTTGCGGATATGTTCAATAGTTTTATATGTTCCGTTCGCCATGAGAATTTTTGTTCCTTTCGTAAAGCATCCTCCCATTCCTTCGCTTGTTTTAACTTCCGGGTTTTGGTGAGATCCATAGGTGCTTAATACGCCGTCTCCCGATGACGAATATATATCGCTGAGTGGATCTATGATGTTGTCGTATACAGCTTTGTAGTATGCTTCATCAACGAGATTGAGATTTACTTCGGCTTGAACGGGTTTATCGTTTTTGTCCGAAACTTCAAGAGAAAGCGTCACCTTTTCACCCGGCTCGTATGAGTCTTTATCGGTGTTGATACGTACTTCCAATTCTTTATGTGTAGTATCGAGCCATGCGTAATCGCCCCATCCGATTTTATAGGTGTCGCCATCGAACCAAATACCGTTAATAGTTACTCCCGGCACATGTTCGCTGCCGAAAATAAATGAATAATACGGATCATTTTTGATCGAATAATCTAACAGTCCATTGTTGTATTGCAGGAATAATACGCGTCCGCCCTTAAGATCGGCAACAGGGCTGTCTCCGTTTGTTAAGGCCGCTTCAACAGTGTCGTTTATTGAAAATCTGTTGCGTCCGTCCTGTTTGCTGTTTGTGATATCCACACGATAATACTCGCTTCTTGGCGTTGTCGGATTGTAAACATAGGCAGTGTAATGTGCTTTATTTCCATCATTGTCCGGAGCTTCCAAGCGTATTTCGTAATACTTATCCGGTTGCATGTCGAAATCATATTGTGCATTTCCTTTTGCGTCTGTTCCAACGGTGAATTCTCCATACGGATTACTTCGTACTTCATAGCGATACTCTTTAACGGTTTGTTTTTCTATGAAGTCGTAATGTTGTCCAATTTCAATTTTTTCCCAGTATTTTTCAATGATGGTTCCTTTGATCGTCCTGTCTTGTGCCGCATCGCCAAGATAATCGTTATATGAAGTGTTTGTCTCATTATTAAGCTTGTCTAAGTCGATCCAATGTGCTGAGATATCAAGCATTGCCTTGTTGTCTTCTTCATCGGTTTTAACATCAAGATCAAGGTGTGACCTAAAGACCCGTACGCTTTCTTCCCCGAAGATATCGCTGTCTTCTCCCATTACAGGGCGCAGCGTAAGATAATTGCTTTGCACATCGTAACAGTAGCTTGAGGAACTATCACAAGAAGAGGTAATTTTGGCTGTTTGCTCTATCGAAGCCTTACCTTTTTCATCGGTTTTAATGGTTTTTTTCGTGTGTGGTTCGACGGAGTTAGTATCTTTATAGATAAGTTCAAGATGTGGCATTGGTGTGCCGTCAAAAAACTCAGATGAGATATCGTAATAAATAGTTTCTCCGGCATAATACGCATTTTTGTCGGCTTTAACGTTAATGTCGTATGTAGGTTTTTTATAGGTTTGTATCTGAATATATTCCTGCATTACATAGGTATCCCCGTCGTAGAGAGAAAGATAATAGAATCCCGCAGGCATGTCCTTAAGTTCGTAACTTCCCGAGAACGTTGTATCCGAGTCCATTTCAAAATCAACGGTGTCTATAGTGGTGCCTTCCCATCCCCCTGTAATCTTAAGAGTAAGATTTTCAAGAGGGCGTGCCATAGATGTTCGTGGTTTCAGAAAGCCCCAGAAACGGATGGTGTCATCAGGTAGATATACCGGCCTGTCTGTATTAATAAGCGACCAATAGTCATCGCCGTTTGCTTCAGCACTTATAACCGAGAGCTCAGTGACCAGTGTTTTTTCTTCCGGCGACGCAATGGCGACGTTGTAATATCCCCATTCTTCAGGGGTTAATGTGAATTGTGCAATTCCCCGGCTATCGGTTGTTGTCGTCTCACCCGTTTCGATGATTTTCACGGTTGCATCCGGAACGGGCTTGCCGGTTTGTACATCATTTACCCATACAATAGAATCTGTTTTGGTAACTGAGATATATGCCGAAAGGTCGGTAACCTGCAAGAACGTTTGTGTTATATGACCATTCATAGTTACTTCAACCAGATAGTACCCTTCTTGTAGGTTGATATCCGGTAGATACAGGTAGCTTTGCCAGTTTACTTTTCCTATTTGTCCTTCAATATCTGCTGTTTTTGTGAGCGTGGACGTGTCTACTTTGTAGTTTGAACGTGCCGCACGTGCCCACGTAGGAAGATCGTTTTTGTTATTAACAATAGATAGATAATCTTTTTGGTTTGCAAATGCATATACTGTTGTTGGTGCCGTGACGGGTTCGTTTTCAAGGTTACCAGTAAAGTTTCTTAAATAGCCCTTGAGTGCAACAGGTTGGTCGGTGCCAACTTCGTATGCATTATTATTAAAGTGGAATTTTGTAAATGACGTTTGTTCGGGAGCTGTTTCAAATTGGAAGGTTTTGCCTTCTTGTAATGTTTTTTCTGAGCCGATCAGTGGCAATCCCTTTTCAACCGTTACGGTATAGATTGTTCCGAGCTTTAATGCTTCCCGCGGAACATATACGAGCGTTTTCTGGTGTTTTTCAAAAGCCCCCTCTGTTTCGGGAGAGATATGTACATAATTTTTTGTCTCTTCAAGATTGAATTGCTCATGAGAGAAATGAATCTCGATTCCCGAGGTGACTGGCACTCCCGATGTCTTGTCGCCGGGAAGGGTTCCGTTTATTTTAAAATCGTCTTTTACCTGGTATGCCCAGCTGAATTCTTCAGGCCCGTCTTCGTTATTGCTGACAATACTGAACGTATAGATTGTATTTGCATTCAGGGACTGAGCCGCTTCAATCCGATATTCTCCTTCCGCAGTCTTTGAAACATTAATGTCGGTTTCCGGTGTTGTTTCCAGGTTTGCTTCAATAACCGCTGCATCAACATCTTCGGTTGACGTAAGTGTGAACGTTGTATCCGAATCAATACCCGTACTGTCCTGATTTGACGGGGTCATTTCGAAACTTGCATAGGCAATGTTCGGTACGGTTCCAATTCCTCCACGAAGCAGATTTTGCAGGTTTGGCCCTACAACAACGGCAATGATGGTTAGTACCGCGATAACGCTTGCCCAGGCGATTTTCTTTGGAGCGAAAAGTGTGGCGAAAAACGCTTTCTTTTCTTTTTTCTCTTTGGCATACCCGCCAAGCTTTTTCTTCTTTTGGATATATCTCCAAAGATATTTTTTGCTCTTATCGAGCTTTTTTTTGTCGACCTCACGGTCGTTATATGATTTTTTCATGATTATAAAGCGTTAGGTGCTAATAATTGACGTAAATTGGTAAGCGCTCTGTGCATCATCGATTTGACGGCGCTTTTTGAACGTTGAATGACCGTTGCAATTTCTTCGTGAGACATTCCTTCAAAGTAATGCAAACTGACAACATGTTGATATTTTGGATTCAATGTCGCTATTGCATCACTTAACTTGGTAAGATCTTCATCGCCGAATAATGTTTTATCGAGCTCTTCAAGTTCTTCTTTCGCTTCTGTTCGCATTTGTTCGAGTCCTTCCATTTTTTCAGTGAGGACAATGTTTTTTGGTTTTCTTCTATGATTTTTCAATTGATTGATAGCGATTCTATAAAGCCATACCTTAATAGACACGCCCGTCCATTTGAATTTGTGTAAGGATTCAAATGCTTTAATAAAGGTTTCCGCCGTTAAGTCATATGCACTTTCCGCGGAAGCCGTTCGCTTCAGCAAATACTTCAGGATTCGTTCATAATAAAAGGTGTAGAGTTCTTCAAACACCTCTTTGTTAGTTTTGAATTCCTCAAGTATACGTTGCTGAACTTTTGGAGAGAGGTCCTTGTCAGCCATGATATAAGAGGGTGAATTATATGTGTATATATGTGAGCGTGCGATATATATAAACGCGTGCATGCTCCATCTTCAATAACACGCGAGCGAGAAAAAGTTGCGGTTTTTTTATCCGAGCAGTTTTTCGAATCTTTGTTTATCATCGTATGGTCCGATAACACCTATGTGCATATTTTCCGGCTTTAAAATGTCCTGTGTAACACGATAGACATCATCAACGGTTATCGATTCAATCTTTTCCATAATATCTTGAGGACTGGCAAGTTTGTCATGCAGTAGTTCGTATTTCCCCAGCAAATGAGCAAATTGTTCGGAATCTTCAAGACTTAACACCATTTTCCCTTTCATAAAGTTTTTTGCTTTTTGCAGCTCTTTTGCAGGAATTTTTTCGCTTCGGATTTTTTTATACTCTTCCAATATGCCCTTAATGGCATCATCAATACGTTTAAGTTGAACCCCTGCTCCGGTTGAAAAAATACCACCATCAACAAAATTATCGGTATGTGTTCGGATGTAATAACAAAGGCCTTGTGCTTCTCGTACAGAAAGGAACATTCTGCTGCTCATGTTGCCGCCCAATACAACGCTTAGTAGTTTTTCGGCCCAATGGTCTTTGTGCATTTCGTTATATGATTTCCCTCCGACAATAATATGTGCTTGCTCCGTTTTTTTCTCATGCAAATAAATTCTATCTTTGCCTTGTAATGATTTGAGTGCTTCGAATTCATACGCTTTTGTTTCCCGATCAAATGAAAAATAACGTTCTGCCAGTTTTTTACCTTCTTCATGATCAATATCACCTGCCAATGTTAAGACTATATTGTCCGGTGTGTATAGCTTTTTCTTATATTCTTGGAATTGTTTTTGTGTAACGTTTTTAATAAATTCGGGTGTACCTATTTGATCCCACCCCAGTGGTTGGTCGCCGAAAATCAGACGTTCAAAATCCCACCCTATTTGATACATGGGGGTATCCTGATACATATTGTATTCTTCCAAAATGACACCACGTTCTTTGTCGATTTCTTTCGGATCAAAACGCGCATTAAGCAGCATATCCGAAAGTACGTCCATGGCTGTTTCCACTTGTTCGCTGGCTACTTTTACGTAGTAACCGGCATATTCCTTGCCGGTAAACGCATTAAATTCACCGCCGATTGAGTCGATCGTTTCGGAAACTTCCCTGGTATTTTTATATTTTTTCGCCCCCTTGAAAAACATATGCTCAAGGAAATGTGAAATTCCGTTAATTTCTTTGGTTTCATATCTGCTGCCCGCTCCAGCGAGAATTAAGATAGTAACCGCTTTCGTACTTTCGAGCTTTTCTGTTATAATACGAAGCCCCGAATCGAGTGTGTGTTTTTTATGCATAATAAAGGCAATTAAAGCTATTTTTTACCTCTTGCAAGCCTACCATACTCATTGGTAAAACTAAAGTTCTTTATGACACGACGATCATCACAAAACAGGGCGTTTAATACAATTTCCGTACTTATTATTGCGGCGATACTGGTCTCGGTTGTGATTGTTGGCCGGCTATTTTATCTGCAGGTTCTTAAGCACGGCTATTATCAGGAAGCGGCAGCTCGAGAGCATCAGGGGTATACGGAACTGCCGGCAAAACGAGGAGAAATAAAGGTAAAAGATTATACTACCGGAGAAGAATTTGTTGTTGCATCAAATACAACACTTGACCTTGTGTATGTTGATCCGAAATTAATTAATAACAAAACACTTGTTGCCAGTACGCTTTCGGATATTTTGTTTGACCTTGAACGTGAACGGGAGAGGGATAATGAACGCGTTATCAGAGAAAAGAGAGAATTTAAACGTACCGGTAATATGGAGGCGTACGAACGTGTTAAACCGCTTACCGACGAAGAATTAAAAGATGCCTATTATCATGAAATTTTGGATAAAGTGAGTAGAGAAACACGTGAACAAATTTTACTTGATGATAGCCTTCCGCAAGAGCTCTTAGATGATATTGCAGGGCGTGGATTGAAAGGGATTGAAGTGAAAAACGGTAATTTATATGCATATCCTGGCAAAATTTACGATACGCGATATACGGCTCGTATGCTGAGCGATGATTTGCGTATTCCGGCGCCGAGACTTGAGCAGATTTTGGTAGGAGAGAACAGGTATGAAATTATTGCGCGAAAAGTTGATCCCGAAACATCACGTCAAATTAGAGATATTATGCAAAAAGATGCTGAAGAACATCCCGGATCTGAAAATTATGCCGGGCTTGGATTTCAGGAAGAATATTACCGGTTTTATCCGGAAGGAAAATTTGCAGCCAATATTTTGGGATTTGTTGATAAAGAAGGGAAAGGACAATATGGTATAGAGGAAACATTCGATAAACAGCTGCGTGGTAAAAAAGGTATTTTTAAGGCACAGCGTGACAGTGTTGGTCGGCAAATAACCGTGGGGGATAGCGTGATTGAGCCGGCGGTAAATGGGAATGATATAACGTTAACAATCGATCGTACGATACAGCTTGAGGTTGAACGTATTTTAGAAGCGGGTGTGAATCGATATGACGCAAATAGCGGGCAAGTTATTGTGATTGATCCGAAGACATCTAAAATTATTGCTATGGCTCACTCGCCGTCATTTAACCCAAATGATTACAGTAGCGCTTTCGACCTTGTTGATGTTGAATTTTCGGAAGAAGATCTGGAGAGCTTGATGCCCATTGAAGAGAGTGAGACACACTTTTATTTTTATAGAAATTGGGATACGGATGATAGATTTGAAGTTTTTAAAGATATAGAAGAAGGTAAGCAGCCCGTGTATCAACGGTACGCTAATTGGTTCGGTGCAGAGGTGTATC
This sequence comes from Candidatus Peregrinibacteria bacterium, assembly GCA_014728955.1. Classification (GTDB taxonomy): domain Bacteria; phylum Patescibacteriota; class Gracilibacteria; order UBA1369; family PNNO01; genus PNNO01. Next base: position 13,477 of record WJKT01000064.1, on the reverse strand, counting down.
AAAATAAAGCTGTTGCCAGCATTTACGAACCCGGATCGGTTTTTAAATCGATTGCGATGGTTTCGGCAATTGATGATGGTGACGTTACCCCTAATACGGTATATTACGAAAATGGGCCGATCGAGGTTGATGAATTCGAAATTTCCAATTCCGATGATGAATATCGCGGAAGACAAACAATGACAAATGTCCTCGAGCAATCGTCAAATATTGGTATGGCATTTGTTGCAAAAGAGATTGGTCGTAATTTGTTTTATGCATATATGATGAAATTCGGTCTTGGTGAGAAAACGGGTATAGAGTTTGAAAACGAGGAAGCCGGGCATATAGAATATTTTACCGAGTGGGCGGATTCGGAATTGATTACGCATGCGTTTGGACAGGGGATTGCTCTGACGCCACTGCAAATGGTGAATGCATATGGAGCAATCGCCAATAAAGGGCTGCTCATGCAACCATTTATTATTGAGGCAATCACCGATGCGCGTGGTAATACAACGCACACAGAACCGTTTGTTATCAACCAGGCGGTTTCTGAAGATTCTGCGAATAAAATTACCGCTATGTTGGTGAGTGCGGTTGAAAACGGTGTGGCTAATCGTGCACAGGTTGATGGTCACTATGTTGCCGGTAAAACGGGGACATCGCAGACATATAAATGGGGAGAGCCATTAAGCGGGGCAGGGACAACCATTACCTCATTTGCCGGGTACGGACCGGTTGATGATCCTAAATTTGTTGTCTTGGTTAAATTGGATAGACCCCGTGCAAGTGAATGGGGGTCGGAGACGGCAGCACCGATTTTTAAGGAAATAGCTACATTTCTTTTTGATTACTACAACATTCCTCCTGACAAGTATTAGAAAAAGGGGGATGGAATTATAGTGCGTCCCCCGGCGGACCTGCTATCGTACCGCAATTTCGGCATGGATGAGCATTGCTATCCCTATCAAAATGAGTACGATGCAAAGGATTGCTGCAACGTAAGCCATAGTAACAAGATGGTCTTTTGTTGCTTCTTTCATTGCACACTCCTTTCGCAAGATGTTAAAAAGGGTGGCATTATGAAGAAATCGCTTGTTTGAGTCAAATAAAAATCGTACAATGAAAATCCTTTTTACTGTTTACCGTTATGAAAAAAATACTCGTATCACTTATGATTTTCTTTATGTATGCCTCGCAGGCATATGCATATAATGTTTCGGCATGGCTTCCCAACTGGGATGCGCCGGAAGCGTATGAATCGTTTGAAAGTAATACGGATGTAATTAATACGATTAGTCCTTTTTGGTATAATGTAGCGGAAGACGGGACATTGATTTTAAAGGAAAATGCGGAAGATCAGTGGGTTATTGACCTGGCAAAACAAGAAGAGGTTACGATTATTCCAACGATCACCAATTCGTTTAATGGTGATACGGTGAGCCCGATTTTTAACGATGAGGAGCTTAAGAAAAAGAATATTCAAATTATTGTAGATAAGGTTTTGGAGAAAGAATATGATGGAATTGATATTGATTACGAAGGGCTTAACGAAGAGGATATTGATGTTTTTACAGATTATATTCGTGATTTGGATGCAGCTTTAAATAAACATGATAAGAAATTGACGATCGCTATTCAGTCCAAGTCATTTCCGGATTTGTTGAAGTTTGGGAATCGCGGGCAGGATTGGAAGGCACTGCATCCTTATGTTGATGAATTTCGTATTATGACGTACGACTATGGATGGCGTGGTAGTATTCCCCGTCCTGTAGCCCCTTATTACTGGGTTGAGGACGTTATTGAATATGCTGTTGCCAATGTGCCGAAGGAAAAAATTTATGTTGGTATTCCGTTTTATGGATATGGATGGTCGGATGATTTTTTCTCGAGTTATACCTATGCAACTATCGAGCTTATTTTAGAGAAATATGGGGTTGATTTTCAGTATGATCCGAAACAGAAAACGAATCGCCTGTATTACGTGAGTGAATTTGATACTCGTGACCCGAAATTGCCGCACGAAGTTTGGTTTGAAAATCATGTAAGTTTAGAGGCTAAACTGGAACTTGTTAAAAAGCATGATCTTGGTGGTATTGCGATTTGGCGGCTTGGAAAAGAGGATCCTTCAAATTGGCGCTCAATTCGGACGGTTTTACTTGATGAGCCTATTGGCGACCCACTTTATTTTAAAGATGTTAATCATGCTACGCGATATGCAAAAGAAATTACGCGATTGGCACATTTGGGCATTGTAACCGGACACGGGGATAGTTTTTTGTTTAAGCCTAACGATACCATTAACCGTGCTGAGCTTTTAAAAATGTCGCTTAACAGTTTCGCGCATGATATATCTTCGTATGCGTTTAAAGAAACACGTGCCGAAGATTATATGAATCCGTTTGTTGATGTTATAGATGATGCTTGGTATTTTCCTTATATTCAGACGGCAGTTGATTTGGCTATGATTAAAGGATATTCGGATGGTACGTTTAAACCCGCTCAAACCGTTATACGTGCCGAAGCGCTCAAAATTGTACTGGAGAGTGCGGGCATCTACGTAAGAGAGGCGGAAATTGGTGAGCGGTGGTACGAGCCGTATATGTGGTGGGCATTTGATAACAACGTATTTGATCCGGCAACATTTAAGCCCGAAGAGGAGCTGTCTCGTGCCGAGGCCGCCTATTTAATCGCCACGGTTATTGAACATGTAGAGTAAACAGTATCTCTTTTAAGGAAACTCAAACCTTGAGAAAAGGTGCTTTTTGCGGTATAATTATATGATATATTTTTGAATATAAAACAAAAATGCAAAAGAAAAGCACAGGAACAGACAATAAAATCGTACATTTTCGGGAAGTCGTCGAAATGTTGATTAATAATTCATTACTTCTTTCGTACAAAGAGAAAGAAGACTTTGTCCAATTACTACCCATGCTTGATAAGGGAGATTTATTGGAGCTTTTTGGACTTTTAGTGAATGCAAAAGAAAATACACATGATATTTTAACTGAACTTGTTGAACAATATCCGGATGTCGTTAAGCAATTGTCCGATTATCAAAAAAAAGCACTTAAAGAAATTTTTTCGTTTGAACGCAATTTAATGAAAACAAAACTAATAAAATAAATATTATGAACTTAAAAAGTGCACCGGAACAGCTTAAACAAAAACAATCAAATGTAGATTCTCGTGAGCTTTTTGCAAAAGAATTACAATACCAAGTGTATCGTATTGAAAATGTATTGAAAGTGAAGGATCCGGAGCTGGTTGGTGCATTTGTCAAAAAACATCCTGAATATGCTAAGAGGCCGCTTTTACAACATTTTTTTGATTCGTATCGGAATAAAGAAATGAATGAATTTGTTGATCAGGCTCAAGAAAAAACGCAATCGCAGCGCGAACAATTGCTTGAAGGTATTCGTAAAATTATTTATAAAGCCAAAAAAGAACGCACTTCGGCAAAAAAAGAAATTACAAAAAAGCAAAAAGCCGAGAAAAAAGAAAAAGATAAAGAAATGGCGCGTATTGAGAACCTTCTCAAGAAAAAATCTTTTTCACAAAAAGAACGCTTTGATGTTGAAAGAAATATTACACAACCATTTGATATTAAAGAGGGCCAGCTTGATTTTAAAAAAGTCCGCTATTTCTATATGTCGGTTTTAACCGGACAAAAGGCCTTTGGAGGGCGTGTTCAAGAGATGCAAAAAGGATATAACAGTGCAATGTCACAGCTTAAAGATTATCAAAAACAATATACTTCAAAAAAATCATGGAAAAAATATGCTGGAATTGTTGATTACGGATGGAGAAAGATTAAAGGCGCTTTTAGCTGGGGAAAAAAGAAGATGGGCTATAAAGTTGAGAAAAGCAAAAAAGATAAGATTAATCAGAGGATTGCTCGTGTTAGGGCCGGTTATAAAAATCAAATAGAACAAGCAAAAAGAATAAAAACACATATTTTCAATCGATCTGTTGAATTGAAAAAAGGGTTAGGTGTTTTTCGAGGAGATCTTCGTGAAAAGATCAAGAAAATGATTATGAGTGGCGAATGGACAGAGAAACAACAAATAAAAGCAAAAGAAGCAAAACGTATATTAAAGGCTAAAAAAGAAAAGCTTTCACAAGGATTGGCAACAGCACAACAAGAACGTACGTCTCTTGATGAAACACAAAGAGGAGTTGGGCGAATGCGCGAGGGACTGCAAAACAAATTATCGAAAATTCGTTTGAGTGGTCCTAAATTACAAAAGAAAATTTCCGCGGTAAAAAAACGTATCTCTCAATTGGAACGTCAATATGGAAAAGACGATCCACGAGTTACAGCAATAAGAAAACAAGTGCTCATCCCTTTGTTAAAGGGGAAAGATAACGTTGAACAAGTAAAAGAGGGAACTATGGGGCAGTTAAGCGATACCGATGAGCGATTGTATAAGCTGGCTGTGTTAAAAGCGGACCTTTCTCTTAAGCATACCGATATTATTACGCAATTGGAAAAAACCGAGTTGCAGGTTCGTTATGCGACAGAGCGGATTGAAAAATTACGTAAGCAACGACATGAATTACATGAAATGCTTGAAGGAATGGAAACGGCGTATGTTGCTGTTGATGAATTTAAAGGCAATGTGTCCAAAAATTTGGATAAAATGAATACGGGCAATAAAAAAGTAATGAAAGGACTTGACGCGCAATACGATTATTTAAAACAAGCTAAAGCAACTGATCCCGGTATTGGGACGGCACTATTTAATACGGTTATTATTGGTGACGCCGGACTGATGGGTGGTTTGAAACAAATAAATAATATTCCTGCTTATTTAGTCTATGCTTTTAACGGACGCGATTGGAAAGAAGCCAAGAAATGGTCTATTACCGGAAGTCTGGGATTTCTGCAGAAAAAATATGATGCATGGCTGGAAAAAGGAGGATTTAAAGGAAATAGTTTATGGGCAGCACCGGCCAATGCCCTTGCTGGACTTGGAAATACTGCTTTAAGCCTTGTTAGTGGTGCGGGAATGCTTATTTTTGAAAGTGACAAGGTTCTTGATTCACTGGAGATGATGGTGACGGATTTTAGTGTCTTTAAAGAGGCACTTAAGGGTGTTATTCATTATGATGATTGGGCTGAGGGTAGAGGTGATATTGCTGCCGGTAAAACGGCGGGTGATTTGATTGTTTTATTCCTTACAGCAGGCGCATCAGCGGGAGCGCAAGCTTCAGCAAAAGCTGGTGCGGCGGCAGGCCGCGTGGCTCGCATGGCTGCATATACAAAAGGATTTCTTAAAGAAGTGGCGAGAAAATCTATTAATCTACCGAAAAATATTGCTAAATTTGTTATTTCTTTACCACGAAAAGGAGCGGGTGTTGTTAAATTCATAGTCAAAAGCGAGCACGCACTTCGTACGAGGGGGTTGAAGGGATTGCGTGAATATTTATTTAATGCTCGTTATAGTAATGGTAAAACGGCCAAATTGGACGATATACAAAAGTATGTTGGCGGCATGGGAGAAAAAAAGTTGAAAAATCTTAATCCAAGCACTCGTACAGCTATTAAAAAAACATTAAGTAATCCGGATGCCGCAAAAATTAAAAAATTATTAAAGCGTCTTGATAAAGAATTTTATGCGGGTGGATGGAAGACCCGTAACGCTCTTGGACCTCTTCGAAGTAAATTGAATAGATATATTAAGCTTGATGTAAAACATATAAAAGGTAAAGAATTTTTACGACAAAAGTATGGCTCTCTTGATGATGTGGCAAATGTTAGTAAAAAAGTGGGTCCATCTGATGATATTATTACCAAATATAAAGCGGCAAAAGATCAGCTTGATGAAGCAGAAAAAATAGAAATTCCGAAAAAGAGTAAAAAGGTGGGAGATGATGTGATACGAGCAGCTAAAAAAGAAAAAACAAAAGCTATTAAGGAAGCTAAAAAAACACTAAAAAAACAAGAAGAAGCATTGATTAAGAGATATGAATCAATGCGGGTTAAAAATGGCGTTGTTGATGAACGCATTTCTGTTGACGAGGCTGTCTTTAGAAAAAACAGGGCGCAGGCACAACTTGATGAAGCAAAAAAATTGCCAAAAGGGTCAAAACGCAAAGATGCTATTGCAAAGGCTGAAAGGAGATTAGCTGAAGAAACAAAATTATACGAACATGTTGAAGGAAGTGTACATGATTTATTGCGTGATGCTGATGACATGATTGTGGCTATGGCCGATAAAAAACCAAATGGTTTCTTTGAAAAGATGCGTATGAAGTCCAGAGTAAAAGACATGATACGAAGGTTGAAAATTGAAGAAGAATTGGGGATTAATGTTGGTAAGCGGCTTGCGCGACTTAAAGATATTGAAAAAGGCCTTAAAGCTATCGAACGTGCAACAAAAACTGTTAAAACGGCAGAAAAAGCTTCAAAGGTTAAATTCTCAGAAAAATTACGTACAGTTGGTAGGCTGATCAAAACAAAACAGGGTAAAGAATTGATGAAATTTATTTACAATAATGTTGTAGCGTGGCCGGTATGGTTACATGTGCGTAAATTAAGAAATTTAAAAGATTTGCCAAGACGTATTCTAGGTCAACGAGGACGGAATGTAGCATTTGAAAAAATTTCAAAGATTAGCGCCGTAACCACAACTTCCAAACGCATTAATGGTCTGCTCAAAAAAGGGCGATTACGTGAAGCGGTGAGTCTCTACTATGCTGCACGCAGTAATGCCCATGCTTTGGGAATTCCGTTTGCGGCAATGGATAAATCATTTATAGGCTTCTTGCACAAAGTTGCGCCCGGAAGTGCACTTTATTTAGGAAGAGTTGCTGATTTAGCCGATCCGGCAAAAATAGCTCAGTTGCCACGGTACAGTAAAATCGATATGGATGAATTTAGTCGATTGAAGCAAAAGCAAACAAAACTTATGCAAAAATATACATTATAGCTTTTTATACTATGTTTAAATATTCAAAAAATATACAGGCACGGGGTAATCTAAACAGACCTTCGCAGAGCCCCAATCAAAATATTCCGGGACGTATAGATACTCGCCAACAAAAATCCAGTGAACATGTGGAAACACAAAAACAACGAGCTGAACGATTGAAAAAACAAAAAAAGGAATTGTTCGATTATTGGATGAACAATGGTGATCGTTTTGATATACAAGAGGATCATGATTTTGATAAGCTTCTTATCTCATTAGATAATCGAACAATAGCGCGTGAAGCATATGTTTTGCTTTCCCTTATTAAAAAATATTGGGGTGAAACAGAGGCGCGAGGGGTATATCAAGGTGCATGGGAAGGAACAATATTCTCGTTGGGTCGTTTGCGATTTTTCTTTTCCGTTCTACCGAAAAAGGTAGAAGATGAAAAACCGTACGGTTTTAAAGCAAACGGTAAACGTGCAAAGACGGAGCTTGGCATTTATTGGAAGGCAAGTAAAGGCGCTTGGTATGTATGGGATAATAGGACGGGATCAAAGGATATTCGTATAGGGCCTTACCTGCACGTAAGCTGGAATAAAGGCAAGGCGGGGTTAAGCAATTCCAATGTTGAATACCTTGTAGATCAAAACAGGCGACAGGAAGTGACATCTTTTATTGAAGAGCAGAACAAAAAAGTAACAATTTCGGATAAAGAAATGGATAAAAAAATTATTTCTTGGATGAGCAAGAAAGCTGTAAATCGTTGGACTGCTATTCCTGAGGACATTCGTTATTATATGTTACGTAAGTACAGTGAGCGTACCGGGTATTACGTGTATCGCTATAACCCTTCGAAAAAACGTATTTATGTGATGCGAATTAAAGGAGCAGCTTTAAAAAGATCAGAAGATGGTACCGCGGGATATATCGACATAAAAAATGGTAGGTTGGAGACATGGCATGGATACAGAAATGGCAAAGACTTCTTGAAAGCCGATTTATTAGATGAAATGGATCCCGTTGATGTTGAAAAAGAGCTGGTTGATTTTAAAGGAGCGGAAAATCCTCAATCGTTGACCGATGCCCAGAAATTAATACGTACAAAAGGAGCGGTTACCGGATTATCCGGTGTGCCGAGTAATGTTTCATATGAAAAGCTGGAGAAAGATTATCTTAATGTTGTTAAAAAGAAATTAATTGCTTCGTTAAAACCGAAATTGGGTGCTCAAAAAGCTGAAGAATATGCAACCTTAAGAGTTAAGGAATTACAAAAATCCATTGAAGCGGCACTTGATGAAAAAAAAGATACGCTTCGTAAAGCGATTGATGATAATCCATCGGTTAAAATTACAATTGATGTTGATAATGAAGATAAAGTTAAAGTTGGTTTTGCCAAGACAAAAGATAAAATAAAATATTCAAAACTTGCTAAAAAGGCAAAAGAGGCTGCTAAAGAAGGTGATATTGATAAAATAGCCGATCAAAAAACAAAAGCTGTTTTAAAGAAAATGGGGCCGCTTGGTACGATACTCCAATTCTTCGGTGTTGATTTAAAAGAAGATATGTTGAAATATCTTAAGACCGGTAAAAAATCAGCGGCTTTGTGGATTGCCACAAGTCTTGCTTCGGTTGAGCTTGGTCGCCGTGTTCTTCGCGGGAAAGGTATATCATCAGCAAAAGCATTGGAAAAGTTGGCAAAGAAAAATGATGGTGTATTAAAGAAAGATCAAGAAATTACCAAACGGGATCTTAAATTAAAAGATTATAAAATCACTATTCCGAAGGGAAAAGGTATTAAGCTTTCAAAAACATTTGTCGCTAATGGCGAAACACTTGATGAGGCTGCTAAAGAAAAAGATAGTGATGGCAAGAAAAAGAAAACATCGTTTCTTGCAGGAATTTTCTCATTTGGGAAATCGTCATCATCTGACAAGTTTGTGTATAAAGATAAAGAAATTGTTATAGCAAAAAATGACACAATTCCCGAAGGGACAGTGTTACCTAAAGGTGCAAAAATAGAAAAAGTTTAAATAAAAATATTAAAATAAACATACAATGCCTCCAACAAAATCAAAAGAAAAACTTTCAGCTCACGATAAGAGCACCCTCTCACGGGAAACTATTCTTGCTTGGTATCGGGCTAAACGGCTTGAGAAACTGCGAGTTCTTCGTGATGAAATTGTTAGCCTTTCTGAATCAAAAAGGAATGCTTTGAAAGCAAAAATTATTGAAAACACCAAGAAAGAATTGGCTGCTCATAAAGCGCATTTATCCTCAAAGCAACGTTTAAACCAGGCTGAAAAATTTGTAGAAAAGTTGTTTGATTATGCGTTACATAATAAGGATTTGTCTCAATTGGCACATGAAATTGAGAAGACATCGCAAAAAGATAAACGAAAAACATTATATGACTTATGGCTCAAGAATAATGAACGCGAACAACATAAAATAATTAATGAATCACCTCGCTATCTTGCGATGCTTCATCTTAAAAAATCGTTTTTGAGAAAAGAAGTTTTCTTGCTTATAGGAATGATCGAGAAGTATTGGGATGCAGACGAGGCATTAAGAGTATATAAGTCGTGTTGGAACGGCAATGTTTTTTCCCTTCAACCTCTTCGGGCTTTCTTTTCGAAAGAACGAGTGGGAGGAAAGCTTGGGTTCTATTACGGATCACGAAAAATAAAGATACATAAAGGTGGGTTTTGGGCTGATAATTCACTTAGTTATAAGCTTTTGTGGAGTCGTTGGAAATCACGAACATATAGCACCTTCACGGTTACCGGATGGTGGACTATTGATGAAGATGAGAAACAAAAAAATAACATCAAATCAAATACCGTTTTTCCTCGTAAGTTTTTGGGGAAAGCAAAGAAAAAATTACAGGGAGGTGGATATGGAGATGAATATACGGGAGAAATCTTTTTGCATAAGGCTATAAAGCATATACGAAAAGAATATAACAAGCAGAATGACAGCGGCCTTACACCGGATGAGGAAAAAGAGGTGCTTAACACTATTGATACGTATAAAAAAGAATTAAACAATATGGGGAAAAGAACGGTGCGCAAAAACATTCTTATCTGGTTTAAAAAACAGCCGCATGACGTATGGGTTAATCCTTCACAAGAAATTGTGAATCTCTTGTCGTATGCGTATGGACAGGGTACCGGTAATTATAGATTTCGATATGTGCCGGAACGCAATAAAATTTATATTATGCCTATTCAGGGAGCTGAGATTAAGGAGAAATGGTTTGGGGGGTACTTAAAAATTAAGAATGATAAGCTCGGTAAAACGTGGCATGCATTTAATAAAAAAGAGACCGAGAAAATGATGATGGCATATATTGATACTTTGGATGAAGAAACACTTCGAAAAGAAATTATTGATATACGATTGGCACAGAAGGGAGCGGAACATCTTTCCAAAGATGAAAAGTTACAAAGGACCGCCGGTATGGTTGATAGGTTAAGCGGTATTCCGCCTGCTGTTGAGTATGTCGAGTTGGAAAAAGGATATCTTAATATTATTGAAAAGAAGATTAAAACAGCTTTAATAAAACGAAAAATACCTGAAAAACAAGCCGAGAAACTTGCTCGTATCAGAAGTCATTATATGCGCGATACCATACATTCACTTATTGATAGTAATGAGCTGATTCAGGAAGCTATTGATGAAAATGAAAAGGCGAAACTGGAAATACGTGTTGACGAAAACGATAAGATAGAGGTTAAACTTGCTCGCGGAGCGTTACGTAACAAGCTTTTAAAAGCACGTAAAAAACTTGAAGAAGCGGAAACGGGAATTAAGGCTATGGAAGATAAGGCATATAATCGTCTGGAGGAAAAAGTTGAAAAATTCTTCGGACCGTTAGCGCCGATAGCTATGTGGGTGCTGGACAGTTTCTTCAAAATTAAAAAAGTTATTAAAAAAACCTTTACCGGAAAACGATTTTCGGTGGGAGGCATGATACTTGGTGCGCTTGGAGTTGGCGTTTCACGTGAAAAGATCGGTTCGCGAAAAATGACACAAGAACGCTTTGATACTTTGGTTTCGAAGATACGACGATCAAAACGTTTGAAGAAAAAATTATTATTTGATGAAGATACTAAGCTTAAAAAATGTACGATTACAATTCCTCGAGGAAAAGGGATTATGCTTGCAGAATCGATGCGTCTTCATGTCAAAGGAAAAGGTAAGTTTACCGCGTATCCGGACAAACCCAAGAAAGGGTTTTCATTAGGTTCGTTATTCGGCCGATTGAAACGTAAGAAATACGTATATAAAGATTCACCTATTGTTGTTGAATCAGGCACTACTATACCTAAAGGAACTATTATTCCTAAAGGAGCAAAAATTAAAAGTATTAAATAATTTATTAACATAAAAATAAAATGGCATTAAAACAAAAAAAAGCACCGAAAGAAAAGATAAAAACCTATGAGCAGGCTGAGGCTGCTGAACTGACAAAACAGGAGCAGAAAAAATTATCTCGCTCAATGCTTTTAAGATGGTTTCAGGCTAAAAAATATGAAAAGCTCAAAGGTCTACAGGAGCATATTATTTATGCAGCTCCATCAGAAAGGGATCAGCTCAAAGAAAGAATTATTAAAAATACAAAAAAAGAATTAGCTGTTTTAAAAGAATTTACTAAAGAAGAGATTGAAGAACGTGCGGAAAAATTTGCTAAAGGACTTATTGGAGTTGCCGATGGGGTTGGAAATGTAAAGTCAATTATTGAAACATTCGAACAAGATATTAATGATGAAAAAATGTTCCATCATTATATTGGTTCGGTTGGCGGTGTTGTTGGAATTACAAATTTAAAAATGATTAAGAATAATTCTGAAGTAAAAAAGTTTTTAAAAACACAGCCCGGATTGTCTGAGGAGCTTGATGCGGCAATAGATTCCGGTGATTACGAAAACGTAAGAGAGGTTTTATTACAGGTTCCTTATTTTAAAAATCAAGGTGATAAAATAGATGTTCTTTTGGAGCTTGCTATGGAGAGACCTGAACAGCAAGCGGGAACGGCGGGACTTATACAGGCTGCTATTAATTGGGCCGGAGGTATTCCTAAGAAAGTTTTTGATGCCGCGAAATCTAGTTTAAAGCTTATGAAAAGCAAAATTTATTTACCGGTTTCAAAACAGTTGGATGTAGATTATGCAACCTTAAGGAATGTTTCAGGCTTTACATTTTCTCAGCTTAAAGAAAGAGATAGGGTTTTTCAAAAATATAAGTATTTAGTTGAAAGAAAACTTAAAAATGTAAAATCTGATAAGGCGAGGGTTAAATTGGAAAAACAGATTAAATATATAGAAGATGTAAACGTTATTACTAAAGCTGTTAAAAAAGCAGGTGAAGATCATGGAGATTCTGTTTATAAAGCATATGATGAAAGGCTTCAGGGCTTGGTTAAAGCTAATAAAATAAGTAAAACCGATGCGATCCAGATTATCAACGAGCTTGATTTGTCTGCAGTACGTGTAGATACATTTTTGCCTTTAATAAGATATGAAGAAGAAAAAGATAAAGACCAGGATAGTAATATTTATTATATTGGGCAAACAATGGCGCGTTACAGAAGGATAAAAAGAGCCGTGAAATTTGTGGGTGGCGATGTTTCTGTTAGAGCAGCTCACGGTTACGTTGGTGTTAAAAGAATATTTGAAAGAAATGCAAAAAAGTTTAAAGGAACATTTAAGGAATTTCCAAACGGTAAAAAACTTACAGGTCTTTTTGATGAGTTGTCAGAAAAAGTAGGGAAATATAATGTGTCAGCTGAAGAAGTTGACAGAGCACGTCGTACAAAAGCATATATGCATGACGTAAAAGGACATGATGATATTGTGCGTATGTATTATGAATCTTCTCAGCATGCAAGTAAGATTTTATCTGCAGAAGCGCAAAAAGTTTTAAATACAGGAAAGGAGCTTGATAAAATGTTCAAACAAAAAAACTTTGATGCTAATAGGCACATTGCTTCAAATTCAATTCCAAAAAAAATTACAGATACCCTTTATGAAGGGGGGAGAATACCAAGTAAAATTTCCGCGAATGATTTGAAAAAAGCATATAAGCAACGGCTAGTTGATATTCGTATTGCGCGGGACACCGCGCAGGAAAGTTTTGCTGCGTTATCTGCAAATATCAAAAAAAATGTAATGGACAAATTCCAGAATAAATGGGCGCGAAACGCTGATATTAGGGATGTTAAGAGGATTGTACAATCAGAAGCTGCAGATATAAAAAAGTTTGTTCATCCTGGTAGAAGAGCATTGCATTATGGGAAATTAGCGGCATTGCCAATGATTGCTGTTGGTATACCTCTTGCTGATGTTGTTCGTGGAAAAGCTAGGTTTAGAGATGTTAAATGGGATTTATTTGATACGGCTATCGGATTTGTTCCTATCGCAGGGACTATTAATGATTTTAAACAGATGTGGAATGGAAGAACAACTTCCGGCAGGAAATTAGGTTTTAGAGATAGATTAATGAGCGGTATTTTTGGTGTTGTGGGAGCAGTATCAGATGCAGCGTGGGTTTTAGGGGGTCTTGGAGGAGTT
>WJKT01000063.1 GCA_014728955.1 Candidatus Peregrinibacteria bacterium | reverse complement strand
GATGTTCTTATGGTCCCTGCTGCGGGGAAAGAGGTGCTTGATTCGAAAAAAGCACATGAAGTTATTGAATCGATTGATCCGCGTGTTGTTATACCGATGAATTATAAAGATGATGAGGTTGATATATTGCTAAAACAATTGGGGATTAGTGATCCACGAGAAGAAGAAGTGTTGGAAATTGATGGTAAAGGGGAATTGCCCGACGATAAAACAGAATGTGTTCTGCTAGACGTGTCCCCATAGTTTAATGGATAGAACAAGGGCCTCCTAAGCTCTAGATGGTGGTTCAATTCCACCTGGGGACACCATGTTGCCAAAGGAGGGGCTTGCTTTTTCTAAAAAAATATGTTATCATTATTAACGTAATGATGATTCTAGTAGCGTTAGCTCCTAGAACCTGATTTACTCCCTTTTGATCCCTTATCCTTTTTTGCAGACCGTTCGCGGTCTTCTAAAGGGTAAGTAAGATCACCCCCTTTGAATCCGTGGATGCCTTGTGTATCCGCTGGTTCTACCCCCTTTAGCGGGTACTTACAGCCTTATAGTTTCATCTCTGATACTTGCGGGCCGTGAGGCCCGCTTTCCCTTTATGGACTTTTTTATAGCATTCTGGTAGTTTTGGTTCCCGAGAATATTCTTATTATGAAACGAGCGTACTACATACAAACACTGGGATGTCAGATGAATTATTCCGATTCTGAGCGAATCGAAGCTGTTTTAAACCATATGGGGTTTCGAAAAACAGATGAAATGGAAAAAGCCGATATGGTTATTTTCAATACCTGCTCTGTTCGACAAAAAGCGGAAGATAGAGTGTTTGGACAAATGATCAATATTAAGAAATTACGAAAACAAAAACCTCATTTGATCACCGCTATTACAGGGTGCATGGTTCGTACAACATCACATCGTCATGCTGAAAATCGTGATGCTTTGCTACGTCGATCCAAAGAAACCGATTTTGTATTCCGTATTGAAGATTTGCCAAAATTGCCCGCGTTGATTCAAGCATGCTGGGGGGATACGGTGCCTACTGATATTCATGAGGCGAACCTGAAAAACTATTTTAATATCAATCCGGTATATAGTTCAACGGCTCAGGCTTTTGTTCCCATCGGTACGGGATGCGATAATTTTTGTACATATTGTATTGTCCCATATAGTAGGAAACGTGAAAAAAGCAGATCTATGGATGACATAGTCAACGAATGTACAAGATTGGTTGAAAATGGCTGTCTTGAAATTACGCTTTTGGGGCAGAACGTAAACTCATATGGACTTTCTAACTTAGACAAAAAGACAGACGAATTCAATGATATGACGACGCCATTTGTCGACCTGCTTGAACGTGTCGATGCATTAAAAGAAAAAGGATTAAAACGTTTGCGTTTTACATCCAATCATCCAAAAGATCTTTCCGACGAACTCATTGATGCTATGGCTCGACTTGAAACATTGATGCCCTATTTGCATCTTCCTGTTCAGTCCGGCAGTAACGAAGTATTAAAACGAATGAACAGGCATTATACGGCGGATTGGTATAGAAATTTGATTAAAAAAATACGGTCGGCGGTACCGGGCATTGCAATTTCAACAGATATTATTGTTGGATTTTGTGGTGAAACAGAAGAGCAATTTATGGAAACCTATACATTATTTGAAGATATTAAATGGGATATGGCGTATCTTGCTCAGTATTCAACACGTAAAGGAACGTTTGCCAGTCAACATATGGCTGATGACATTTCCGCCGAAATAAAAAGTAAACGATGGCATCGTCTTAATAAATTGCTTATTCAATCTTCTTTGCAGGGGCACCGGGCATTTCAAGATAAAGATGTTCAGGTATTGGTTGAACAATGCAAGAATGGTGTTTGCAAAGGAAGGAGTGAACATTTTAAAACTGTTGTATTTCATGCAGACAAAAACATGACCGGAACCATACAAACCGTTCATGTTACCAAAGCTCGCGAATGGCAACTCGAAGGAGAGCTTACGAAACGGTAGCTTTTATCCTTCGGACACCGGCGCTTGAACTTTTCTCTTTTTTAATGGTAAATGTGCCAAGTTCACGGGTATTTTCAACATGTGGTCCTCCGCAAATTTCCAAACTAAAATCACCTATTTTATATACTTTTACCGATTTTCCATATTTAGATTCAAAAAGTCCCATTGCTCCTTTTTCTTTTGCTTCGTCCACTGTCATTTCTTCGCATGTAACCGGTAATTCTTTTTTGATTTGTTCATTTACCAGTTGTTCCACTTCTTGTTTTTGTTCGGGAGTCAATTTTTCCGGATGCGAAAAATCGAATCGCAATCGTTCAACGGTAATGTTTGAACCGCGTTGTTCGACATGATCTCCCAATACTCGTCGTAATGCCTCATGGAGCAGATGAGTTGCCGTATGAAGTTTTGTTGTTTGTTCACTGTGATCGGCAAGTCCGCCGGCAAATTTTTTCTCCGCGCCTGCTCGTGAGCGCTCCTGATGTTTCTTAAAGGCCTTATGATATCCTTCCATATCAACTGCAAGATCATGTTCTTTTGCCAGCTCTTGTGTCATTTCGATAGGGAATCCATATGTGTCATAGAGTTTGAAAGCTATGCGGCCCGGAACTGTTGGATTCTTCCCTTTCATTAGATTCGGTAATAATTTTTCGAATTCTTTTTCACCCTGTAACAAAGTTTTGCTAAATTGTTCTTCTTCTTTTTTAAGTTCATCAATGATTTTATCGCTGAATTGTTTTAGTTCCGGATATACATCGTGATAATACTCAATATAGATGCGTGCTATATCACTGATAAAAGGTTTTTCAATACCCATTTTTTTCCCATAACGAATTGCTCTTCTAATTAATCTACGTAGAATGTATCCTTGGTCGGTATTTGAAGGAGCTACTCCAAAAGGGTCTCCTAAAATAAATGTTGCAGCTCGTAGATGATCGGCAATAATACGTTGCGAGGCAACAAAGTCTTGTGAATTTTTTACGTTTGCGTGTTCTCGTATTTTTGCCAATGCATCTGTAAAAAGTTCTGTCTCAAAGGGAGTTTCCGCGTTATTGAGTATTGCCAGTGCGCGTTCAAATCCAAAACCTGTATCAACATTCTTTTGTTCAAGAGGTGTATACCTTCCGTCAGCTTGTTTGTCGTATTGCATAAAAACATCATTCCAGATTTCTACAAACTTGCCACAATCGCATGCTACTCCATATTCGTCACATCCCGGACATTTTTCTTTACCGGTATCATAAAAAATTTCGGTATCGGGTCCACATGGTCCGGTTTGTCCGGCAGGGCCCCACCAATTTTCTTTTTTCCCGTAAAAGTAGATAAGTCCACCATCGAGAGCTTGTCCTTCTTGTACTCTTTTAAAACCAAGCTTTTCCCATATTTTTGCCGCTTCTTCATCTTTCGGCGCATCGTCATCTCCCGAAAAACAACTTACTGAAAGCCGGGCGGGATCAAGACCTATACCACCTTTTTCAATTGGCGTGGTAAGAAATTCATAACTCATATGGATAGCCTCTTTTTTAAAATAATCGCCAAGTGACCAATTTCCGAGCATTTCAAAAAATGTAAGATGTGTCGTGTCTCCAACTTCATCTATATCGTCGGTGCGAAGACATTTTTGTACATCGACAAGACGTTTACCTTGTGGATGTTTTTCGCCACACAGGTACGGAACCAAAGGATGCATACCTGCGGTGGTAAAAAGGACGGTAGGGTCGTTTTCCGGTATGAGCGAAGCACTCTCGATTCTTTTGTGATTGTGCTTGTTTACAAAAAAATTGATAAATTGTTCACGAAGTTTATGTGCTTTCATTGTGATGGGTTTATAATCTCATGCATTCTAGAAAATATTCTTGTTAAAAACAAGAAAATTTGCGATAGTATAACGGCAGAAACACCTTATTAATAATATTCTATGGCGAAAAAGAACACTGGTATTTTCACTCGTAAAGCAATGGGGCTTATTATTGGCCTTGTTGGAATCTTTTTATTGGTTTTTATTGTTTTTTACACCATATCCAGGGTTTTTAGGCCACAGGATTTGGCAACAATGTTACCTAAAGATCGAGTGGTTGCGCTTACTCAAATAAGCGTAAATGAACATCATGAACAAGTGCAACGATTTTATGAAGAATTAAATAAATATGACGTGTATCATCCGAACAATATGAACGTTATAGTGGATTCATTGTTGAATACCGATGTAACGCAAGAGGTGTACCCGTGGCTTGATAGACAAATAGGGGCTGCTGTTTTACAGCAGAATGATTCCCAGGAGGCAACCGATATTGTTTTATTCTTTGAAACAAGTGATCAGGCAAAAACAATTGCATTTCTAGAGTCACGAGGATTGCAGACGCAAGATGATTATCTGTTAAGCGAAGCGTATGAAGGTGTAGATATTTATCGTTATGCGTTAAGCCAGACCTATAATTTTATGTTCCTCAACAATTATTTGGTTGTGGCTGAAAATGAAGCGGTTTTACAATCTATTATTGATGCTGATGATACCTATAAAAAACAATTGATCGCGGATGATTTATATCAGAAAGTAAGTCAAAATTTACCCGTAAATTATCTTATGTTTGGGTATGCGGATATTGGAAGGGCGCGTGAAGTTCTCAAACAAAATGAGGCGTTTATGAGCCAAAAAGGGAAAGAGCTGTTGGCGTTCGAGCCGTTTTTAAAGCTCTATAAGGCATGTGGTGTAACAGCAGTGATGGAAAACGGGAATGTTGCTTTGCAAACGTTTACCGCGCTTGATCAGGAGTATTTGGCCGGCAAGGATTTTATCGATTTTGAAACAAAATATCGTGCACATTTACTTAATTATATACCGAAAGATGTTGTCTTTTTTGCGGGAGGATTTGATTTGCAAAAGCAAATGCATCGTTATGCGGATATTATGAGTGCGGGGGGCGATGTTTCATATCTTATTTTCGAAGGAATGCTTCGTGCAAAGAAAAACGAATATATCGGAGAGGAGATTGATTTGGAAGAAGATATATATCCGCTTCTAGAAGGTGAATATGGTATGGCGATTAATCAACGTGAAGGATATGAAGCAACAACGATACTTATTGAACTTGCCGATCCACTTAAAGATAAAGAAATTATTGAAAGCATTATCGACAGCTTTATTCGAAAAAGTGCTATTTTGGCGCCAACAGTTGTTGAGGTTGAGTTGGAAGACGGGACAACCATGGAGGAAATTCAAACACTGCCGGAAGAAATTGTTCGTTCAACGGAGGACTATCACGGATATGAAATCAATGTGTTAACGGTGGGGACGCAACCATGGGGCGTTTACTATATTATTGTGGACGATGTCTTTATTGCCACCTCTCAAAAAGATCAAATGCATGCATCAATCGACCTGGTGATGAATCGTGGCGATAGCGTGAAAAATAGTGATATATATCGTGAATCAATTGCTCCGGTTGTACGTACGACCGACGAAGTGCTGTATGTTGATTTTAAATACATGATTGAAAAACTGGGAGGGATGCCCGATTATTTAACGAGTTATGCAGAGCCGTTTGAGTCAGTTGGTTCGGGAACGAATTACTTTAAAGACGGCATTTCTTCAATTCATTATATAAAAATTAATTAATGCCTCTTGTTCGTGACATAAAGAATCGCGATTCCAAAAAAACTCTGATTATTAATCTCGGAGATGATGCCAAGCGATCGACTGGCGAACAAAAGAAGAAACGGAAAAAAAAGTCATCGTCTGAGGAGTATATGTTTTTTGTGAAACAAGATCCTCAGCCTGTTTTTTCTCCAGGGAAAGACTTTATGCGTATGCTTATTGCAGGATTTTTTATAGTCTTTGTTTTTAATATTGCACAAATAGGAAACCAGCTGCTTTCTATCGCTTCTGATGTTGAAGCCAATGCATTTCAGGGGTTTGATCACTTTGTAGAAGGGGGGAAAGATGCGCTTGAGGCAAATTTTGGTGGGGCCGTTCAATACTTTGATTCTGCCGGGTATGCATTCGAAGAAGCTCAGGAAAAGGTATGGTTTATCGGAAATCACGGTATTATTGGGACGGAAGGAAGTATGGCAAAAAGTGCGTATACAATGCTTGAAGCCGGAGAACATATTTCTTCTGCCGCATCGTTTTTTTCACAGGGTGCAAGTGCTATGCAGGAAATACCGGTGTTGTTTGCGGAGCGGACTATGCAGCCTGAAGGAAATCTTTCTGTCTCGTCAGTTTCGTTAACCGACAAATTAAAGTCTTCATTGACATTATATAATCATGCACTCGATGAAGTGAAGATTGCGCAAGACAAAATACGACGAGCGGGTTCCGATTTTCTTCCGGAAAATATACAGTCCCATGTTGCCGTACTTACAGATCAGTTGAATGGCTTGGTTAAAACGCTTGAGGAAATGCAAACAAGAGTGCCGGCGATTTTATCCTTACTGGGTGATCGATATCCTCATCGTTATTTAATTTTATTGCAAAATAATGCCGAATCACGTCCGACAGGTGGATTTATCGGGAGTTTTTTGATTGTTGATATGAATGATGGTGCTATTACGAATATGAAATTTCATGATGTTTATGAATATGATGGGCAACTGCATGAAACAATAGAGGCCCCATATGAGCTGGCGACATTTACTGATAATTGGCGAATGAGAGACGCTAATTACTCCCCGGACTTTGCTGTTTCGGCAAAGAAAATTGCATGGTTTTTGGAAAAAGAAGGTGGTCCCGGTGTCGATACCGTCATTGCGGTCAATCAAACAATATTAGGTGATCTGTTAACTGTGACGGGCCCGTTATCGGTTGATGGATTGGAAGGATCATTAAATGATAAAAATTATCAAACCGTACTGAGTTATATTGTAGAGTCGAAACATGAAGGGGAACACAATCCCAAAGCGATAATTGGTCGCATTATCCCGTCGTTGCAGGAAGCTTTACATAAAGAGGCTTCGGTAAAGAGTGTGTTAACGTTGATTCAGCAACAAATAAAAAATAAAGATATTCTTGCATGGTCAAAAGACGAAACAGTACAAACATTCTTTGATGATGTCGGGGTGAGCGGTCGTGTTCCGAAGCTGCCATCTGATGAAGATTATTTTAGTCTCATCGCAACAAATATTGGAGGGAATAAGAGTGATCGATATATCGACGCTGATATTGCTCATGAGACAATTATTAATGATCATGGCGAGGTTCGTAATGTGGTTACCTATAAACGAACACACACCTGGAATCCGAATATCGTCCTGGTATGGCAATCGCAACTGGAGTCGTTTGGTTTTACGGAAATACCCGATTGGATCCGGAATATTTTAGGGGCTGGTACGAATAAATCGATTATTAAAGTTTTTGTGCCATCCGGTGCTACGCTGGAGGAGATTATCGGCGTGCCGCGGGAAGCGGTTACTATTGGGTACGATTCTGAATTGGACAAGACGTATATGTATTTCGTTCTTGATGTGGCGCCTCAGGAGGAAAAAGTGGTTACGATGACTTATAAATTACCGTATACGCTTGATTTGAGTATCGCCGATGAATATAGAATAACCGTTCAAAAACAGCCCGGTATTTACAATAATGTTTCATTTGTAAAACGAATGCTTGCTGATCCTCGTATAACAAATTACCGAAATTATCCCGAAGAAGTCATTTACACCCAAGGTAAAGCGCTTGAGTATGAAACATCACTTATGACCGATCTTCATTTTGCTTCATTGTGGGGAATACAATAGATTATGTGCGTTTAAACCGTTTTTCTAATTCTTCAAAGGTAACATGAATCATAGATGGCCTTCCATGAGGACAGGTATATGGCCGTTTTAATGTATCCAGTTGTCGTATAAGCTCAACCATTTCATCGTGACTGAGTATTTTTCCAAATTTTATAGCGCTGCGACACGCCATGTATTCAATAACGGCAGTCTGAGGGTCGGTAACGACATGTGTCGGTCTGTTGTCAGCCAGATCACTGATTACGTTAAGCAATATGCTTTCTACGTTTTCTTGGTCAATAATGGAAGGAACACTTCGTATAATGTGCGTATTTTTGCCAAATTCTTCAATATCAAAGCCAAGTGTCGATAAGGTGTCTGCATGTTTTTTTAGTAGCTCGTTCTCGTGTGGCGAAAGTTCAATGGTTATCGGTAGGAGCAATTGTTGTTTTTGTTTTTGAGTGTGCTCAAATTGATCCATTAACTCTTCAAACCGGATTCTTTCATGAGCGGCATGCTGATCAATCAATACTAAGCCGTGTTCATTTTCGGCCAAAATATATGATTTGGCGATTTGTGCAAGCGGCATCATGCTTGGTGCGTTTTTTTCTTCTTGCTTGTAGGAGTACTTATTGAGTTTTCCGGGCTTACGGTGGTCATAAGACAGCGGTGCTTGATATTGTGTTTGATCGGATGAGTTAGTGGTGTGTGACTCTTGTTTAAAAGAGTGTGAAAGCTCTAGGGATGGCATTAGATCGTTATTTTCGAGGACCTTTTTTGTTGCTTTTCGCAAAACGGCAAAAATATGACTTTGATTTCTAAAACGAATTTCAAGTTTTCTTGGATGGACATTAACATCAACTAGCTCGGGATTAACTTTAATGTTTATTGTAAAAAATGGTTTTTTGCCGTGCATGAGCAGAGATCCATAACTTTCAGTAACCGCATAGTTGAACAAACTATGTTTAATCGGTCTGCCGTTTACATATAAATAATGATGTTTTGTTCCTTTACGGGCCAGCTCGGGTTTTCCGATAACACCGTTAATGGTAAGGCCGTCACTTTCATAATGAATATCCATGACCTTATCAGCCGTATGATTTCCCAGAACTTGCCTGATACGATCTTGCAGTGTCTCCACAGGGGGGTAATCGGCTACCAAAGAGTCGTCATGGACAAGTTTAAAATGTGTAGACATATTAATTAAGGCGATTTTCTGAAAAAGCCTTAAAATAGACCGATACTCAGTAGACATCGACTTAAGATAATTCTTTCGTGCCGGTGTGTTAAAGAAAAGATTTTTCATGGTGATGCGTGTCCCGTCTGAACAACTGCATTCTTCTTTATGT